>DATHZW010000305.1:0-3422 GCA_035458405.1 Steroidobacteraceae bacterium
GGCGAGGGCAAGACGACGACGTCGGTCGGCCTGGGCGACGCGCTCGGCCGCCTCGGCAAGCGCACGGCGATCTGCCTGCGCGAGCCTTCGCTGGGGCCCTGCTTCGGCATGAAAGGCGGCGCCGCTGGCGGCGGTTACGCGCAGGTCGTGCCGATGGAGCGCATCAACCTGCATTTCACCGGCGACTTCCACGCCATCACCTCGGCGCACAACCTGCTGGCAGCGATGATCGACAACCACGTGCACTGGGGCAATGAACTCGGTCTCGACCGGCGGCGCATCACCTGGCGCCGTGCGATGGACATGAACGACCGGGCGCTGCGCTCGATCATCAACTCGCTCGGCGGGGCGGCCAACGGCTACCCGCGCGAGGACGGATTCGACATCACCGTCGCCTCCGAGGTGATGGCGGTGTTCTGCCTCGCGCGTGACCTCAAGGACCTGGAGGAACGGCTCGGGCAGATCATCATCGGCTATCGCCGCGACAAGACCCCCGTGCGCGCCGCCGACCTGAAGGCGCCGGGCGCGATGACCGTGCTGCTGCGGGAAGCGCTGCTGCCCAACCTCGTCCAGACCCTGGAAGGCACCCCGGCCTTCGTCCACGGCGGTCCGTTTGCCAACATCGCCCACGGCTGCAATTCGGTCTCGGCGACGCAGACGGCCCTGAAGCTGGCCGACTACGTGGTCACCGAGGCGGGTTTCGGGGCCGACCTCGGCGCCGAGAAGTTCTTCAACATCAAGTGCCGCAAGGCCGGCCTCGACCCCGCCGCGGCGGTGGTGGTCGCGACGATGCGCGCGCTGAAGATGCATGGCGGCGTGGCGCGCGAGATGCTCGACCGGGAGGACCTCGGCGCGGTGAAGCGCGGGTTGGCCAACCTGCAGCGGCACGTCGGCAACGTCGGCAAGTTCGGCGTGCCGGCGATCGTCGCGATCAACGCCTTCCCCACGGACACCGACGCCGAGCACGAACTCGTGCGGCAGGCCTGTCGCGAGACCCTCGGCGTCGAGGCCATCGTCTGCAGGCACTGGGCCGAGGGGTCGGCCGGGACCGTGGAGCTGGCCGCTGCGGTGGCCGAGATCGCCGACCGGCCGCGGCGTCGCGACGGCGACGGATTCCGCGTCCTGTACCCGGACAACCTGCCGCTGTGGGACAAGGTGCACGCCGTCGCCACGGAGATCTACGGCGCGTCGGACATCATTGCGGACAAGAAGATCCGCGATCGCTTCCGCGAGCTGCAGGCCAGCGGCTTCGGCCACTTCCCGGTGTGCATCGCCAAGACGCAGTACTCGTTCTCGACCGACCCGGACCTGCGCGGGGCGCCGAGCGGGCACGTCGTGCCGATTCGCGAGGTGCGCCTGGCGGCGGGTGCGGGGTTCATCGTGGTGATCTGCGGCGACATCATGACCATGCCCGGGCTGCCGAAGTCGCCGGCGGCCGAGCGGATCCACATCGACGAATCCGGCCTGACCGAGGGCCTGTTCTAGGCCCCGGGCCGCTCCCGCCAGGCGGCGTCAGCCGCCGCGGCGCTGGTAGGCCGTGACGGTGTTGTCGAGCAGGCAGGCGATGGTCATCGGCCCGACGCCGCCGGGGACCGGCGTGATCGCGCCGGCCACGTCGACCACCGCGTCGTAGTCCACGTCGCCGACCAGCCGGGAACCGCCGTCTTCCTTCGGCACGCGGTTGATGCCCACGTCGATGACGATGGCGCCCGGCTTGACGTGTTCCCTGCCCAGCGCCCGCGGCCTGCCGATCGCGGCGATGAGGAGGTCGGCCTCGCGGCAGAGGGCCGGCAGCTCGCGCGTGCGGGAATGGGCGATCGTGACCGTGCAGTTCTCCGCGAGCAGCAATTGCGCCATCGGCTTGCCGACGATGTTGGAGCGGCCGACGATCACGGCGTGCAGGCCCGTCAGGTCGGCACGCGCGCGCTTTGCCAGCATCACGCAGCCGCGCGGCGTGCACGGCACGAGCGCCGGCAGGCCGATGGACAGCCGTCCGACGTTCACCGGATGGAAGCCGTCGACGTCCTTGGCGGGGTCGATGGCCTCGATGACGCGAAAACTGTCGATGCCCTTCGGCAGCGGCAGCTGGACGAGGATGCCGTCCACGGCAGGGTCGGCGTTGAGCTGCGCGACCAGCCGCAGCAGCTCGGACTCGGTCGTGCTCCCGGGCAGGACGTGGGCCACCGAGTGCATGCCGGCCGCCTCGGTCTGCTTGACCTTGGAGCCGACGTAGACGGCGCTGGCCGGGTCGTCGCCCAGCAGCACCACCGCCAGGCCCGGCGCGCGCCGGCCCGCCTCGCGCAGTGCCGCGACCCTGGCCGTGATGTCGGCGCGCAGTTCCGCGGCCAGCGCCTTGCCGTCCAGAATCATGGCCATGGGTCCTCCGCTGCTCCGTTCAGGCCGGCGATGCTACACCATCCCGCCAGCGCGTTCGGGCGCGACGCGGCAGGCCGCGTACTTGAATTCCGGGATCTTGCCGAAGGGGTCGAGCGCCGGGTTGGTCAGGCGGTTGGCCGGCGCCTCGGCGTAGCAGAACGGCACGAAGACCATGCCCTCCCGCATCAGCGGGTCCACGCGCGTCGCGAGCGTGATGCGGCCGCGGCGCGTGGTCACGGTGACTACGTCACCCGCCTCGATACCGAGCCGCGACAGTTCCGCGGGCGCCATCGAGACCGCGGCGGCCGGCTCCAGCTGGTCGAGGACACGGGTGCGGCGGGTCATGGATCCGGTGTGCCAGTGCTCCAGCTGCCGGCCGGTGATCAGCACCGTCGGGAACTCGTCATCGACGGGCTCGTCCGGCGGCAGCGGCAGCGTGGGCGTGAACTTCCCTCGCCCGGTGGCGGTCGGGAAGCCCGTGCCGAACACGACGTCCAGCCCGGGCGCGTCCACGGCAGGGCAGGGATAGGTGACCGAGTCCTCGCGCTCGACCCGCTCCCAGTCGATGTGGTCGAGGGACTCCATGCCGCGCTTCATTTCGGCAAACACGTCGCGCGGGTGGCCGTAGTTCCAGCCGAGCCCGAAGCGCCGGGCGATCTCCTGGATGATCCACCAGTCCGGGCGGGCCTCGCCCGGCGGCGGCAGCGCCGCGCGCCCCATCTGCACCTGGCGGTTGGTGTTGGTGACGGTGCCGTCCTTCTCGGCCCAGCCGGACGCCGGCAGGATGACGTCCGCGAACTGCGCGGTCTCGGTCACGAACAGGTCCTGCACGACCAGGTGTTCGAGCCTGGCGAGCGCCGCGCGGGCGTGGTCCAGGTTCGGGTCCGACATCGCGGGATTCTCGCCCAGGATGTACATGCCGCGGATCGTGCCGGCATGAATCGCGTCCATGGTTTCCACGACCGTCAGGCCCGGCCTGGCATCCAGCGGCGAGTTCCACAGCTCCTCGAAGGCGGCGCGGTACTGCGCGTCGCCTACCGCGTGGT
>DATHZW010000306.1:0-3832 GCA_035458405.1 Steroidobacteraceae bacterium
GGCGCGCCTCCAGCGGCCAGACCAGCTTGCGGAGCCAGTCGTCCAGGCCGAGGCTTGCCGAGAGATTGCGCAACAAGCACATCGCGGCGTGCGTGTGCGCGTTGACCAGCCCCGGAATGAGCGCGTGTTCAGGACGATCGACGACCTGCAGGGCATCGCCCGGCGCCAGCTGGTCCGACGGCACCAGGGCGACAATCCGGCCCCCACGAACCAGCAGGGCGTGTTCCTCGAGCACCTGTCCGGCCGGCTCGACCGGCAGGATCCAGCGGGCTTTTATGGCGAGGTCGGCGGGGGATCGCTGGGGCACGTGGACCGGCTCTGGTTCCGGCGTCTGCCAGGGCCTCGAAGTATAGCCGGCGGTGGCGGTGCGCACCCGGTGGATGGTCCCGATGGAGCGGCCTGCGGCAGCCGCCTTGGCGGGCGCAAGCTACTGAAAAACTGAGGTTCCAGGCGGGGCGCCTGTGGTAGAATTTGCCCTTCAAATCACCATGAGAGACGCGCCTGCCGGCCGCTCCCGAAGGGGTCGCCGGGAAGGGTTCGTCCGGATCCCTAGATGACCGAAATCGCCCGCGAAATTCTTCACGTAAACCTCGAAGACGAGATGCGCCAGTCCTACCTCGATTACGCGATGAGCGTGATCGTGGGCCGTGCGCTACCGGACGTCCGCGATGGACTCAAGCCGGTTCACCGTCGCGTCCTGTACGCCATGCGGGAACTGGGCAACGACTGGAACAAGCCCTACAAGAAGTCGGCGCGCATCGTCGGCGACGTCATCGGCAAATATCATCCGCACGGCGACGTCGCCGTTTACGACACGATCGTCCGGATGGCGCAGCCCTTCTCGATGCGCTACCTGCTGGTGGACGGTCAGGGCAACTTTGGTTCGGTCGACGGCGACGCGGCCGCGGCGATGCGCTACACCGAAGTCCGCATGTCGCGCCTGGCGCAGGAACTGCTGGCCGACATCGAGAAGGAAACCGTCGATTTCACGGCAAACTATGACAACAGCGAGCACGAGCCGGCCGTCCTGCCGACCCGGGTTCCCAACTTGCTGGTCAACGGTTCCGCGGGAATCGCGGTCGGCATGGCGACCAATATCCCGCCACACAACCTCGGCGAGATCATCAACGCCTGCATCGCGCTGATCGACAACCCGGACCTCGGCCTCGTGGAGTTGATGCAGTTGGTGCCGGGCCCGGATTTCCCGACGGCCGGCATCATCAACGGTTCCGCCGAGATCGTCCTTGCCTACAAGACCGGCCGCGGTCGGGTCTATATCCGCGCCCGCACCCAGTTCGAGGAGATCGACGAGCGCGGTCGCCAGGCGATCGTCATCACGGAGTTGCCCTACCAGGTCAACAAGGCCCGCCTGCTCGAGCGCATAGCGGACCTCGTGCGGCAGAAGTCGATCGAGGGTATCTCGGAGCTGCGCGACGAGTCGGACAAGGACGGCCTGCGCGTCGTCATCGAGTTGAAGCGCAACGAGAACGCCGAGGTCATCCTCAACCAGCTCTACAAGCTGACGCCGCTCGAGACGGTGTTCGGCATGAACATGGTGGCGCTGGTGGACGGCCAGCCCAAGCTGCTGTCGCTGAAGGAAATGCTGGACGCCTTTCTGCGGCATCGCCGCGAGGTCGTCACGCGCAGGACCTTCCACGACCTGCGCAAGGCCCGCGACCGTGCCCACATCCTGGAAGGCCTGGCGATCGCCCTGGCCAACATCGACGAGATCATCGCGACCATCAAGTCTTCAGCGTCGCCGGCCGAGGCCAAGGCGGCGCTGGTCGCCCGCAGCTGGGGCCCCGGCGTCGTGCCGGCCATGCTGGAACGCGCGGGCGAGGTCTCGACCCGCCCGGACGACGTGGCGGGCGAGTGGGGCCTTTCGGGCGGGCAATACCGGCTGTCGGACGTGCAGGCCCAGGCCATCCTCGACCTGCGCCTGAACCGCCTGACCGGGCTCGAACAGGACAAGATCGTCGCGGAGTTTGCCGACCTGCTCATCCTGATCAGCGACCTGGGGGACATCCTTGCTCGCCCGGAACGGCTGCTGGAGGTCATTCGGGCGGAGCTGAACGAGGTCAAGGATGCCTATGCCGACCCGCGGCGTACGGAAATCGTCGCCAACCAGGAAGACGTCACGATCGAGGACCTGATCGAGAGGCAGGACGTGGTGGTCACGCTTTCGCACGCGGGTTACGCAAAGTCGCAGCCGGTCAGCGACTACGAGGCGCAGCGCCGTGGCGGCCGGGGCAAGATGGCGACCGCGGTCAAGGACGAGGACTTCGTCGACATGCTCTTCGTCGCGCATAGCCACGATACCTTGCTCTGTTTCTCGACCCACGGTCGCTGCTACTGGCTGAAGGTCTGGCAGGTGCCGATTGCCAGCCGTGGTTCCCGCGGCAAGCCGATCGTCAACCTGCTGCAGCTGCAGGACGACGAGCGCATCACGGCCTTGTTGCCGGTCCGCGAGTACGCCGAGGGGCAGTTCATCTTCATGGCCACGGCCGCCGGCACCGTCAAGAAGACGCCGCTGTCGGCGTTCTCCCGGCCGCGCGTCAACGGCATCATCGCGCTCGGCCTGGCCGACGATGACCGGCTCGTGGGTGTGGCGCTGACGGACGGGGAACGCGAGATCCTGCTCACGACCACCGACGGCAAGGCGATCAGGTTCGCGGAGAGCGAGGTCCGGCCGATGGGCCGCGAGGCGGCCGGGGTCCGCGGGATCCGTCTTGCCAGGGAGCAGCGGGTCACCTCGCTGATCGTGCTCGACAGCGGCCTGATCCTCACGGTTTCAGAGTACGGGTATGGCAAGCTGACACCGGCCGACGAATTCCCGCGTCACGGCCGCGCCGGCCGCGGCGTGATCGCCATGCAGACCAGCGAGCGTAACGGCGCGATGGTCGGCGCGCTGCAGGTGCAGCCCGATGACGAAATCATGCTGATCAGTTCGAGCGGCACGCTGGTACGGGTGCCGATCAACGAGATCTCCGTCCTTGGCCGAAATACGCAGGGCGTACGCGTGATGCGCCTGGCGGAGGGCGAGGCGCTGGTCAGCGTCGAATGCGTCGCCGCCGATTCGGGTGAGGAAGAGGCCGAAGACTAGCCGGCCGTCGGCCCCTGCCGGCAGTCGGCCAGTCCTCTGGCGCAAGGAAGATATGCGAATCCACAACTTTGCAGCGGGTCCGGCAGCCCTGCCTCTCGAAGTGCTCGAGCGGGCGAGGGATGAGCTGGTCGACTGGCGTGGCGCCGGCATGTCGGTTATGGAAGTCAGCCACCGGAGCAAGGCGTTCGTCGCCGTGGCCGAGCAGGCCGAGGCCGACCTGCGGGAGCTGCTGGCGGTACCCGCCGGCTACACGGTCCTGTTCCTCCAGGGTGGCGCGACCGGCCAGTTCTCGGCCGTACCGCTGAACCTCGCGGGGCCGGATGCGACCGCCGATTACCTGAGCACCGGCCAGTGGTCGCGGAAGGCCATCGCGGAAGCAAAGCGGTTCCTCGCGGTCAACGTCGTCGCCGACGAGAAGGCCTCCGGCTACACGACGGTGCCGGCTGCAGCGAGCCTGGCGTTCACGCCGGGCGCGGCGTACGTGCATTACACGCCGAACGAGACGATCGGCGGGGTCGAATTCCCCTATGTCCCGGAGACCGGCGACATTGCCCTGGTGGCCGACATGTCCTCGACCATCCTGTCGAGGCCGGTCGACGTGGCCAGGTTCGGGCTCATTTACGCGGGCGCCCAGAAGAACATCGGGCCGTCGGGCATTACCGTCGTGATCGTTCGCGACGACCTGGTGGGCAAGGCCCGCGCCTCGACGCCGACGGTCTTCGATTACCG
>DATHZW010000307.1:0-3344 GCA_035458405.1 Steroidobacteraceae bacterium
GGATCTCCTCGCGAATCCTGCCATGTCGGGGCGGATCTGCAAGCGTCGACGTCCACTCGGGCCGCATGTTCTCTTCGTCCACGAGGTCGCAATCGAGCCCGGCGAGCAGGGATTGCGCCTCCTGCGGGAGCCGTGCCGGGATCGGGCGTCCGGACAGCCGACCCCACAGCCCGGTCCAGCAGCGTGCCACGGTCCAGGGGTTGTAGCCGCCGCCGCCGAGCACGACGGTCGCGGCGGCCAGCTCCCGCAGGCGGTCCACCGCGTCCCAGAGCGCGCCGTTGCTCAGTTCCATGCTCGCCAGCGGATCGCCGGCCAGCGCGTCGGCGCCGCAGGTAATGACCAGCGCCCCGGGATCGAAGCCGGAGACCAGCGGCAGCACGGCCTCGTCGAGCAGCCAGGCAAACTCGTCGTCGTTCAGGCCCCTCGGCACCGGCAGGTTGAAGGCACCGCCCGGTCCGCGGCCGGGCACGGCGCCGGAGTGGGGCCATCGATCCGACTCGTGAATGGAAATGCACCGCACCCGGGGCTCGCCTGCAAAGGCCGCTTCGACGCCGTCGCCGTGGTGCGCGTCGAGATCGACGTAGGCCACCCGCGTGATCCCGCGTTCCAGCAACCTGAGAATGGCAAAGACCGGGTCGTTGAAGAAACAGAACCCGCTCGCGTGGCCGGGCCGCCCGTGATGCGTGCCGCCGGCGGGATGAAACGGCAGGTAGCCGTCCAGCGCGAGTTCGGCGGCGAGGATCGACCCGCCCACGGCGCTGGCGGCCTGGGCATAGACGCCGGGGAACACGGGGTTCTCGAAGTTGCCGATGTGGTGACGTTCGCGAACCGCCGGCTCGACCTGCTGCAGGGCATCCGCGTGGCGCAGGGCCGCGACGTAGGCGGGCGCATGGAACAGCCCGAGCTGCTGCGGCGTGGCCTGCGGGCTCGCGCGGAAGTTGCCGTCGTCCAGCCAGCCCAGCTGCCGGCTCAGCTCGACGACGGTGCCGACCCGCGCGATGGCGAGCGGGTGGTTGCGGCCCGCGAGCGCCGATCGCGGCGTCGATGGGCGGCCGATGAACACGGCGCCGCGAGGCGCATGCTGCGCTGCGATAACTGCGGATTCTTCCAAGGATTCCCGACCCCCTGCCCTCGTCGTCGGCAGGCCGCCCATGCTCAAGGCGGGCTGCCGGGTCACCTTATTATGCTTTGCTAATTAAGCAAAGCTTGATATATCTTGCCGCGACGCGGCGAGTATAGGGGGGGAACCGATGTCTGCCGACGGCACCAAGAGCATGTCCATCATCGTCACGAAGGGCACGCTCGACTGGGCGTATCCGCCCTTCATTCTTTCCACGACCGCGGCCGCGCTGGGCCTGAACGTGACCATGTTCTTCACGTTCTACGGATTGCCGCTGCTGCTGAAGAAATTGAACCTGCAGATGTCGCCGCTGGGCAACCCGGCGATGAAGATGCCGATGGCGGGCATGCACATGGGCATGCCGAACATCGCGTCCATGATTCCGTTCGTGGACGCGGGCGCCACGGTCATGATGCAGAACATGATGAAGAAGAAAGGCGTGGCTTCGATCGAGGAGCTGCGTTCTCTGGCCGTCGAGTCCGAGGTGAGGCTGATCGCCTGCCAGATGACCATGGACCTGTTCGAGTATTCGCTCGACGACATGATCGGCGGCATCGAGCTCGGCGGCGCAGCGACCTACATCGAGGTCGCGACCCAGTCCGAAATCAATCTGTTCATCTGAGCGCCCGCTGGCGCAATCAACCATCAGGCAGGAAGACGACATGGCAGACCACGTACTCGACGCCAAGGGGCTCAACTGCCCCTTGCCCATCCTCAAGGCCAAGAAGGCGCTGCAGCCGATGGCGGCTGGCAGCACGCTCGAGATCCTCGCGACCGACCCCGGCAGCATCAAGGATTTCCAGGCTTTCTGTCGGACCACCGGCAACGAGCTGGTCGAGTCGGACAACGACGGCAAGATCTTCAGGTTCGTCATCAGGAAGACGGGCTGAGGCCTGCCCTGGCAGATACGCCGCCAGCCAGTGACGCCGGGCAGATCCCGTCCAGCGCTGCGCAAGACGTTTGTTCTTGAAAATCAAATTGGGCGGGCGTGCCGCTTCCCGGTGGTCCCGCGGGAGATAGCAAAAATGACAGTCCGATCGAACAGGATCCTCATTTCGGTTGCTGCGGTGCTGGCCATGGCCGCCGCGGGCAGTGCGAATGCGACCAACGGCTACTTCACCCATGGCGTCGGGACCAAGAGCCAGGCGCTGGCCGGGTCCGGCAGCGCCGATCCGCAGGAGGTCCTGGTCGTCGCGACCAACCCGGCGGGACTCGCCTTCGTGGATGAAAGGCTCGAGATTGGCCTCGGCCTGTTCAGCCCGGTCCGGGAATACAGCACCTCGCAGAGCCAGCTGAACGGCCAGATGGGCGCGTTCACGATCGGTCCCAACGACATCAAGAGCGAGAACGAGCTGTTCTTCATTCCGCATATCGCCAAGAAGTGGCAGCGTGGCGAGCAGGGTTCCATAGCGCTGGCCATGTACGCGCGCGGTGGCATGAATACCGAGTGGCGCGGCGGCACGGCGACCTTCGATCCCGACGGCCCGGGACCCGCGCAGCCCATGACCTTCGACGGTACCTATGGCGGCGGGCTCATGGGCAACGCCGGCACCGCCGGCGTCGACCTGATGCAGGCGTTCGTGAACCTTGCATACGCGCACACCAACGAGGCCAAGACGGTGTCGGTCGGCGCCGCGGCGCTGGTCGCGGCGCAGCGCTTTTCTGCCCGTGGCGTCGCCGCCTTCGCCGGCTATACGAAGACCTTTGCGGCCAGCGGCGGCACCGTGATGCCCACGCACCTGACGAACAACGGTGCGGACATGTCATACGGCTTCGGCGGCGCCGTGGGCCTGCAGTGGAGTCCCAACGACAAGTTCAGCCTGGCGCTCGGGTACACCTCGAAGATGTCGATGTCGGATTTCGGCAAGTACAAGGACCTGTTCGCCGAGGGCGGCGGCTTCGATATCCCGGCGCAGCTCGACATCGGCATCGCCATCAGGCCGACGCCGCAGGTCACGCTGACTGCGGACGTGCAGGAGATCTACTACGAGGGCATCGCCTCGGTCAGCAACTCGATCAGCAGGATCTTCGCCTGCCCGACGGCCGGGCAGGGCGGCACCGACCTGGAGAGTTGCCTGGGCGGCAAGCGGGGCGCGGGCTTCGGCTGGCAGGACATGACGGTCTACAAGCTCGGCCTGGCCTGGAAGTACGGTGAGGACTGGACGTTCCGTGTCGGCGCGAGCACCACCGACCAGCCGATCCCGAAGGAAGAGATGACCTTCAA
>DATHZW010000308.1:0-5873 GCA_035458405.1 Steroidobacteraceae bacterium
TGGGCGGATTCCTGCAGACGTTGCAGCAGTTCCCGCCGCGGCAGAAGCCGGGCAGCTTCAGCCTGGGCGACGCGATGGACAAGATCCAGGCCGGCGCCAGGGGTGGTTCCAACTAATCGGCTGGCGACTGAAACCTGCCGACCGACGCGATCCTGATGGTCGTGCGGCAGCCTGAAAAAAGCCGGGCCATCGCCCTCGCACCTGCCAAGGTGCAAGCGGTTGCCCGGCTTCTTCTTTTCCTGTCCGGGGCGACCGCGCTCGCCTTCCAGACCCTCTGGGTCAAGCAACTCACGCTGGTGGTCGGCGTCGAGGTGCTGGCGGTTGCCGTCGGTGTTGCCGCCTTTTTTGCGGGCCTCGCTGCCGGGGCTGCGGCGCTCGGCACGCGCGTGGATCGTGCGCGTCGGCCGCTGCGCTGGTACGCGTCGCTCGAAGCGCTCGTCGCCATCCTGGGTGCCGTTACCACCTTGCTGATGCCGTCTGCACCGGCAGCCTTCGTCATGCTGCAGTCGCGTGTCGGCTGGCTGGCCTGGCTGCTGCCGGGGCTGCTCGTCGCGATTCCAGCATTCTTCATGGGCGGCACGCTGCCGGCGGCAACCCGCTGGCTGCAGCCGCTGGACCGCGCACTGGGACGCGACGTCGGCGCGCTCTACGCCTGGAACACCGCGGGCGCCATTCTCGGTGCGCTGCTTGCGCCGTTCGTGCTGGTGCCGTGGCTCGGCGTGAGGGGGGCGGGGCTGGCGGCCGCGCTGGCCTGCATGGCCACCGCCGCGGTCGCCATGGCCATCGAGCGGGGCCGCGTCGGCGGCGGCTCGACGGGCACACACGAGCGGCCGGTGGCCGCCGCGGCATCCCTTGCGCCCCGGGTCATGCTCGGGTTGGCGCTCTACGCGTGCGCCGGCGGCATCGCCATGGGCTATGAGGTGCTGTGGTCGCAGATCGTGGCGCCGTTCACCAGCACCCGCGGCGCCGCCTTTGCGCTGGTGCTGGCCGTGTACCTGGCCGGACTCGCGCTCGGCAGTGGCATCTGGGCGCGGTTCGCCGACCGCATCGTCGATCGGTGGTCGGCTTTCGGGTTCCTGGTTGCCTTCAGCGGCCTGCTCGCGGTGCTGACCTATGCCGGCCTGGGCAGTTGGCTGGCGGCGGGGCAGGACGCGCTCGGTACCTGGGTCGGGCGTGCGTTCGGCTCACACGCGCTGGGCATGTACGCGCGGTTCCTGTTGGCCGCGACGGTCATCGTCCTGCCGGCGACCCTGGCGCTGGGCGCGGCCTTCCCGGCGGCGGTGCGGCTGACGGGCGATGCGGCCGCCGCCGGCCGCTCGGTGGGCCGGGTCGCGGCCTGGAACATGGCAGGCGCCATCGCCGGCACCCTGTTGGTCGGCTTCGTTGCCGTGCCGCAGCTGGGCCTGGCCAGGACGCTGTTCCTGCTCGCGATCCTGTCCTGCTCCATCGGTGCGGTCGCCGTGATGGTATCGCCGTCACGCAACGTCGTGACGGCGGCAGTGAGCGGGGCGCTCCTGCTGGCAAGCGTGGCGGCCGCGGTGCAGCTTCCCCAGGACCGGCTCGGCACCCTGCTGGCGCAGAGCCGCGGCGGCGGCCTCGATTTCTACCGGGAAGGCGCGGGTGGCGCGGTCGCGGTGCTGACCCAGCAGACGCCCGCCGGCGAGTTCCGGCGCCTGTACATCTCGGGCGTGTCCAATTCCGGCGACTCGCTCGCCTCGCTGCGCTACATGCGGCTGCAGGCGTTGCTGCCGCTGTTGATTCACGGCGGCGAGCCGCGCTCGGCGATGGTCATCGCGCTGGGCACCGGCATTACCTGCGGCGCGCTGCTTGCGGATCCCGACCTGACGCGACGATCCTGCGTGGAACTGCTGCCCGAGGTCGTGCAGGCCGCCGACCGCTTCCGCGGCAATCTTGGCGTCGCGCATGACGATCGCGTCGAGATTCGCCTCGCAGACGGGCGCCATGAACTGCTGCGAAGCGCCGAGTCGTGGGACCTGATCACGCTGGAACCGCCGCCGCCGTCCGCGGCCGGTGTCGTCAACCTGTACTCCCGGGAGTTCTACGAACTGGCCAGGCGACGTCTCGCGCCTGGCGGCATGGTGGCGCAGTGGTGGCCGTTGCCGACCCAGAACCTCGAGGACTCGCGGTCGCTGGTGCGCAGCTTCGTCGATGCGTTCCCGCATGTCAGCGTCTGGACCACGGAAGTCCACGAGATGTTGTTGGTCGGTTCAATGGAGCCTGTGACCCTTGATACGCCACGGATCGCGGCGCGGTTTGCGCGGCCGGGCGTCGCCGCCGCGCTCGCCGAGGTAGGCGTCGGCTCGGCGGCCGCGTTGCTGGCGACCTGGGTCACCGACCGCAAGGGCCTGCTTGCGTTCGCCGGCGACGCGCCGCCGGTCACGGACGACAGGCCGCGCATCGAGGTGGCGCCCTGGTTGCGGCCGGGCGAGATGGCGCGGGTGCTGCCGGCGGTGGTTTCGGTCACGACGGACCCGCCGCTGGTCGGCGCCGATGAAGACTTCCGGGCCGAAGTCGACAGGCACCGCGGCGAGCTGGGCCTGCTGTTCCAGGCGCTGCAGGCATCCCTGGAAGGCGATGCCGCGCTGACCGGCGAGAGCCTGCGGCGGCTGCGGAAAGCGGATCCGGGCAATCCGTACTACGCCTGGATGGCGCCGGCGTCGATGCAGTGACAGGAGGGTCGAACGCCGGGCGTGATGCCGCCGCAGATCGGGCGGCGTCGGTCGGGCGCCTGAACCGGGCCTGCGCGAGGCGCCGGATCGAGGCTGGCCGCTGGCCGGCATGCGGCGCGACTGGAGCCGGGTCGACTCCCGGGCTCGCGCGGGGACTGGCTTCAGCCCGTCTTCTTCTTGTCCTTCTGCAGCGTTTCGGGCCGCTCGATCCTGGTGACCGTATCGCCGTCGAACCAGACGATGACGTGGGAGCGGCGCGTGGCGCCGTTCTTGCCCCGACGAAAGTAGTAGGCGTAGTCCCAGCGGTCCTGCGAGAAGGGATCCGCCACCATCGGCGTGCCCAGCAGAAAGCGGACCTGGCTGCGGGTCATGCCCGTTTCAACCGCATCCACCTGGTCCTGGTCGAGCAGGTTGCCCTGCTGCGTGTCGAGGCGATAGACACAGGCTGCAAGCAGGCAGGCCACGGCGGTCGCAGCGACGGCGCGCAGGCGGTGGCTTCTTACTGGTCGCATGTAGTAGGTTCCTGGGCGATAATGCGGGCCACATCATAGCCGATGCTCTGGCTGGAACCGAACGGGCAGATAAAATGGACAGCGAAGAAATCCGCAGGGCCGGTCTCAAGGTCACCTTGCCCAGGGTCAAGATCCTGGAAATCCTGGCCAGCGGCGGCGGCCGGCACATGTCGGCGGAAGACATCTACCGGCGGCTGATCGACCAGGGCGAGGAGATCGGCCTGGCGACGGTTTACCGGGTGCTGACGCAGTTCGAGCAGGCGACCCTGGTCACCCGCCATCATTTCGAGGGCGGCACCTCGGTGTTCGAGATCAACCAGGGCGAGCATCACGACCACATCGTCTGCGTCGATTGCGGCAAGGTCGAGGAGTTCATGGACTGCGGCATCGAGAAGCTGCAGCTGGACGTCGCTGCCCGGCTGGGCTTCGACATCGCGGAGCACAACCTGATCCTCTACGGTCGCTGCCGGCGCAAGGACTGCCCTAACCGCAAGCCCAAGGCCGGCTCCGGCAGCTGATCAGCCGGTGCGGGCCGCGGCGGCGGCCTTGAGCATCTCGCGGGCGTGGTCGCGTGTCTTGCGGGTTATTTCCACGCCGCCGAGCATCCGCGCCAGTTCCTCGATCCGCTCGCCCTCGTTCAGCTCGGATACCGTCATCCGGCTCGTGCGCCCGTCGGTCAGCTTGGCCACCCGGACCTGGTGGTCCGCCTGGCTCGCGACCTGGGCGAGGTGGGTCACGCACAGCACCTGGCCGCGCGCCCCGAGTTCGGCGAGCTGCCGGCCGACCATCTCGGCGACCGCCCCGCCGACGCCGGCGTCGACTTCATCGAAGATCATGCAGGTCGTCTCCGATCCGTGGGCCGCGGCGACCTGGACGGCGAGGCTGATGCGCGACAGTTCGCCGCCTGAGGCCACTTTTGCGACCGACCTGACCGGCTGCCCCGGATTCGCGCTGACCAGGAACTCGACCCGGTCGTTGCCCTCGGTGACGGGCTCGGCGACGTTCTCCGAGACGACCTCGATCTCGAACTTGCCGCCGGGCATCCCGAGTACGGCCATCAGGCCGGTGACGGAGCCGGCCAGGCGCCGGGCGGTGTCGCGCCGGGCCTTCGACAGCTGCGCCGCCGCGGTGTCGTAGCGCTTGCGGACCTCGGCCAGGCGCCGCTGCAGGCCGGACAGGACGATTTCGGAGTTCTCGAGCTGCCCCAGCTCCGCGCCGAGCGACTCCAGCTGGGCGGGAAGCTCCGACGTCGGCACGCGATGCTTGCGAGCCAGTTCCTCTATGGCCGCCATGCGCCGCTCGACCCAGTCCTGGCGCTGCGGATCGACGTCCAGCCCGTCGAGATAGCCCGCCAGCTCGCCGGCCGCTTCCTTGACGGCGATGCCTGCTTCCTCGAGCAGCCGCAGCGGTGCCGCAAGCCTCGAATCGAGCTGGGCCGCCTGGCGCAGCAGGCTGGCAGCGCGGCTGACCGTTGCATGTGCGTCCGCGCCTTCCGTGTCATAGGCGAGCGCCAGCGCGTCCCGGGCCGCCTCGGCAAGCTTGCCGCGATTCGCGAGCCTCGACTGCTCCTCGGCGAGCGACTCCACTTCGCCGGCCTCCAGCGCCAGCGCCTCGAGTTCACCCACCTGGTAGCGCAGCAGTTCCAGCCGCGAGCCGCGTTCCTGCGCCGCCGTCGCGAGGGCGTCGTGCTCGCGCGCCAGCTGGCGCCACTCTTCCGCGCTCTGCCTCACGGGGGCAAGCAGCCTCGCATGCTCGCCGTGTTCGTCGACGAGGCGGCGCTGCGCGTCGCGACGGACCAGCGACAGGAATTCCTGCTGGCCGTGGATGTCGATCAGCAGGGCGCCGATCTCGCGAACCACCTGGGCGGGCAGCGTCTGGCCGTTGACGTACAGGCGCGAGCGGCCGTCACCGCCGACGACGCGGCGCAGGATGATCTCGCCGTCGTGCCCGACGGACTGCTCGGCGAGCCAGTCGCAGGCCTGCTGGTTCCCGGCGACATCGAAGGTGGCCGTGATCTCGGCGCGCTCGGCGCCGTGACGGACCATGTCCGAGGTGGCGCGGCCGCCGAGCGCGAGGATCACCGCATCGACCAGGATGGACTTGCCGGCGCCGGTTTCCCCGGTCAGCGCGGTAAGCCCCCCCTGCAACTCGATCTCCACTCCGTCGATGATCGCGAAATCCTTGACCTGGAGATGGGTCAGCATGGGGCTTCGCTCTCGTCGGGGTTGCGCGCGCTGCGACCCCAGTGCAGCTTCGAGCGGAGGATGCGGTAGAAGTCGTGGCCCAGCGGGTGCAGCAGCGTCACGCTCTGTTGCGCAGCGCCGATCGTGAGCCGGCCGCCGTGATCGAGGTCGCCGAGCACCGCACCGTCGAAGGTGACCTGTGCCCGGGTCGGCGAGCGCCTGGCCAGCCGCAGCTCGATCACGCTGTCGCGACCCACCACGATCGGCCGGTCGGACAGCGTATGCGGCGAGATTGGCGCGAGGACCAGGGCATCCAGCCGCGGATGGATGATGGGGCCGCCGCAGGACAGCGCGTAGGCCGTCGAGCCGGTCGAGGTCGCCACGACCAGGCCGTCCCCACCGTGGGTATTGACGAAGGCGCCGCCGATCCAGGTCTCGAATTCGACCATGCGGCCGGTCTCGTATTTCTGGATCACGACATCGTTCAG
>DATHZW010000309.1:0-7438 GCA_035458405.1 Steroidobacteraceae bacterium
ACGCCGACCAGCTGCGCCCCGAAGATTCCGATCATGCTGAATACCGCCGCGAGCAGCGGCATCGCGATGATGCCGCCCAGGAACCTTGGCATGACGACGCGGCGCACCGGGTCGACGGCCATCATTTCCATCGCCGACAGCTGGTCGGTCGCGCGCATCAGGCCGAGTTCCGAGGCAAGCGCCGTGCCGGCGCGACCTGCGAACAACAGCGCCGTCACGACCGGGCCGAGTTCCTTGACCAGTCCCAGCGCGGCCGCGGTGCCGAGCGAGTCCTCGGAGCCAAAGCGTTCCAGCAGGTCGAAGCCCTGCAGTCCCAGCACCATGCCCACGAACAGGCCGCTGAGCATGATGATGACGAGCGACAGCGCGCCCGCATTGTGGACCTGGTGCACCACCAGCCCGAAGCGCAGCAACGACCGCGGCGTCTCGACCAGCAGCCGCCCCGTGAACAGGGCGTAACGGCCGACCGCCAGGAGCGACTCGAGCATGCGTTCGTAGAGTTCGGCCAGCAGGTTGCTCATGGCGGGGCGCTTCCCAGCAGCTGCTCGGCATAGTCGGGGGCCGGGTAATGAAACGGCACCGGTCCGTCCGGCAGGCCGCGCATGAACTGTCGCACCTCGGCCAGGTCGCTCTCCGTCAGGCTCGCCGGCTTGCCGGAGGCCAGCACCCGCCCACCCGAGATCAGGTAGGCCGAGTCGGCGACCGCGGCGATCTCGCGTACGTCGTGCGACACCACGATGCTCGAGATCCCGAGGGCGTCATTGAGTTCACGGATGAGGCGCAGGACGACACCCAGGGAGATCGGGTCCAGGCCCACGAAGGGCTCGTCGTAGATCAGTATTTCCGGGTCCATGACGATCGCGCGCGCCAGGGCCACCCGGCGCGCCATGCCTCCCGACAGCTCGTAGGGCATCAGGTCGGCCGCGCCGCGCAGTCCCACGGCCTGCAGCTTGGTCAGGACGATGTTGCGGATCAGGCGATCCGGCAGGCGAGTATGCTCGCGCAGCGGGAATGCGACGTTCTCGAAGACATCGAAGTCGCTCAGCAGCGCCCCGTTCTGGAACAGCATGCCCATGCGCCGGCGCAGGGCGTACAGGCCCGACCTGTTCAGCCCGGCCACGTCCTGGCCGTCCACCAGCAGCTCGCCGGCGTCCGGCCCGATCTGCCCGGTGATCAGCCTGAGCAGCGTCGTCTTGCCCGTGCCGCTCGGCCCCATGATGGCGGTGACGGCGCCGCGCTCGACGTCGAGGTCCACGCCATCGAAGATGACGCGCGCGCCCGCCGCGTAGTGCAGCCCGCGGATCCGCACGATGCAGGACTCGTTGGCAGCGCCGGGGCGCTGCGGCATCGTCACGGCCGGGACCCAGGAAACGGCCTCAGGCCGCTTCCCGCTCCATGGCGGGCTGGTACGCCCCCTGGCGCGCGAGGCCGTTCAGGCGCGCCCGCTTGTGGAACTCGCGCTGTGCGGCGGCGACATGCGCCGCCTGGCCGCCCCAGGCCTTGAGGGTGCTCGCCTGCAGCGCCCTGCCGTAGCTGAAGGACAGCTCCCAGGGCATCGAGCCGATCGCGTTCATCAGGCTCAGGTGTTCCGTCGCCTGGGCCTCGGTCTGCCCGCCGGACAGGAACGCAATGCCGGGCACCGACGCCGGCACGTGACGCCTGAGGCAGCGCACGGTCGCCTCGGCGACCTGCTGCGGGCCCGCCTGGGTGGCGCACTTCTTGCCAGCGATCACCATGTTTGGCTTGAGGACGATGCCCTCGAGGTGGATGCGGTGCGCGTAGAGGACGTCGAACACCGTCTGCAGCGTCGCCGAGGTCACCTCCTCGCAGCGCTCGATCGTGTGGGCCCCGTCCATCAGGACTTCCGGCTCGACGATCGGCACGATCCCCGCTTCCTGGCAGAGCGCGGCGTAGCGCGCCAGGGCGTGCGCATTCGCCTTGATGGCGAAGCGGCTCGGGATGCCGTCCGCAATGTCGATCACGGCTCGCCACTTGGCGAACCTGGCGCCGAGGCCATGGTATTCCGCGAGCCGCTCGCGGAGGCCGTCGAGGCCCTCGGTGACAGTCTCGCCCGGGAAGCCGGCCAGCGGCTTGGCGCCCGCGTCCACCTTGATGCCCGGCACGATGCCGAGACCGGCGAGATGGGCGGGAAACGGCGTCCCGTCGGCGCACTTCTGCCGCAGCGTTTCGTCGTACAGGATCACGCCGGAGATGTAGTCCGCGGCACCCGGCGCCGTGAACAGCAGTTCGCGGTAGGCCCGGCGGTTCTCCTCCGTCGACTCGAGCTTGATCTGGTCGAACCGCTTCTTGATGGTGCCGGTGGATTCGTCGGCCGCCAGGATGCCCTTTCCGGGGGCCACCATGGCGCGGGCGGTCTTCTCGAGCTCGCTCTTGTTCATTCTCAAGTTCCTCCAGGGAAAAGGGGTCGTCGGGGCGGCAGACGCCGTTCCGCGGGCCTCTGAGGCAGAAACGGGATTTTAGCAAACGGTGGGCGTCCGCCCCACCTCGACACTACACAATTGTAGTTAATAGGACTAAAATTGTCCTGTATAGAAATGGAGCCCCGACCGGCCATGCTGAGGATCAGCAAGCTCACCGATTACGCGACCGTCATCCTGGCAGCCCTTTCAGAGCGGCCGGGGGACTTCCACAGCGCCCCGGAGCTGTCCGAGCGCACGGGCATAGGCTTGCCCACGGTGAGCAAGCTGCTGAAGGAACTGCAGCGCGCCGCCCTCGTGCGCTCGACGCGCGGCGCACGCGGCGGCTACCAGCTGGCCCGGCCCGCCCATGAAATCAGCGCGGCCGAAATCATCGACGCCGTCGAAGGCCCGGTCGCGCTGACGGAATGCGCCAGCGACCACGGGCAGTGCGGCCTCGAGGCCAGCTGCAGCGTCGGCCACAGCTGGCAGCAGGTAAGCCTGGCGATCCGCCGGTCGCTGGAGGAAGTCCGCCTGACGGCGCTGATCGCCCACGACGTCAGCGTCCGCCCGCCCGACCTTCGCGGGTCGCTGACGGGCGGATGGCGGCCGCTGACGCGGGCCTGACGCCGCGCTGACAGGTATTCCCGGAGGATTGATGGCAAGCACCGAACACGACATCGAGGCTCTCGTCGCGCGCAAGTACCGCCACGGCTTCGTGACGGACATCGAAAGCGAGACCCTGCCCCCCGGCCTCGACGAGGACGTGGTGCGCCTGATCTCCGCGATCAAGGGCGAACCGCAGTTCATGCTCGACTGGCGCCTGAAGGCGTTCCGGCAGTGGACCCGCATGAAGGAACCGAAGTGGGCGCGCGTGCACTACCCGCCCGTGGACTTCCAGTCGATCTCGTATTACTCGGCTCCCAAGAAGAACACCGACGGCCCGAAGAGCCTGGACGAGGTCGACCCCAAGCTGCTCGAGACCTACGACAAGCTCGGCATTCCGCTGCATGAGCGCGCCCGGCTCGCGGGAGTGGCCGTGGATGCCGTGTTCGACAGCGTTTCCGTGGCGACGACGTTCAAGGAGCGCCTCGCCGACGCAGGGGTGATCTTCTGTTCCTTCTCGGAGGCGGCGAAGAACCACCCCGAGCTGGTCGAGCGCTACCTCGGAACCGTGGTCCCCATCCGCGACAACTTCTACGCAGCGCTGAACTCCGCCGTGTTCTCGGACGGCTCCTTCGTCTACGTGCCCAAGGGCGTTCGCTGCCCGATGGAGCTGTCCACCTATTTTCGCATCAATGCCACCAACACAGGCCAGTTCGAGCGGACGCTGATCATCGCGGAGGAAGGCGCGCACGTCAGCTACCTGGAGGGCTGCACCGCGCCGATGCGCGACGAGAACCAGTTGCACGCGGCCGTCGTCGAGCTGGTGGCGCTGGACAACGCCGAGATCAAGTACTCCACCGTCCAGAACTGGTATCCCGGCGACGAAAAGGGCGTGGGTGGCATCTACAACTTCGTCACCAAGCGCGGCGACTGCCGCGGCCGCAACTCGAAGATCTCGTGGACGCAGGTCGAGACCGGCTCCGCCATCACCTGGAAGTACCCGAGCTGCATCCTGCGCGGCGACAACTCGGTGGGCGAGTTCTACTCGGTGGCGCTGGCCAACAACTACCAGCAGGCCGACACCGGCACCAAGATGATTCACATGGGCCGCAACACCCGAAGCACCATCGTGTCCAAGGGCATATCGGCCGGTCACGGCCAGAACGCCTACCGCGGGCTGGTCAAGGTGCTGCCCGGCGCCGACGGCGCCCGCAACTACACGCAGTGCGACTCGCTGCTGATGGGCGACCAGTGCGGCGCCCACACCTTCCCTTACGTCGAGGTCCAGAACCCGACGGCGGTCGTCGAACACGAGGCGACCACCTCCAAGATCTCGGACGACCAGTTGTTCTACTGCCTCCAGCGCGGCATCTCCGCCGAGGACGCGGTCAACATGATCGTGAACGGATTCTGCAAGACGGTCTTCAAGGAACTGCCCATGGAGTTCGCCGTGGAGGCCCAGAACCTGCTGGCAGTGAGCCTTGAAGGCTCGGTCGGCTGACAGACAAACGGAGACCAGACATGCCTGCCAAGGGCGAAATGATCCTCAGCGTCGAGAACCTGCACGTGAAGGCCGGCTCGCACAAGATCCTGAACGGCCTGTCCCTCGAGGTCCGTGCCGGCGAGATGCACGCCATCATGGGCCCGAACGGCTCGGGCAAGAGCACGCTGGCGGGCGTGCTGGCCGGACGGCCCGACTACGAGATCGTGTCCGGCAAGGTCAACTACCTCGGCCGCGACCTGCTGGCGATGCCGGCGGAGGAACGGGCGCGCGAAGGCGTGTTCCTGGCCTTCCAGTACCCCGTCGAGATCCCGGGGGTCAACAACGTGTACCTGCTCAAGGCCGCCCTGAATGCGTTGCGAAAGCACCGCGGCCTTGCGGAAGTCGACGCCTTCGAGTTCCTCGGCCTGGTGCGCGAGAAGATGAAGCTGATGCAGATGGACGAGAGCTTCCTGAGCCGCGGCGTCAACGAGGGCTTCTCGGGCGGCGAAAAGAAGCGCAACGAAGTGCTGCAGATGACCATCCTCGAGCCCACGCTGGCGTTGCTTGACGAGACCGATTCCGGGCTGGACATCGATGCCCTCAAGGTGGTCGCGGCGGGCGTCAACACCCTGCGGCACGACGAGCGCGCCATCGTCATGGTCACCCACTACCAGCGCCTGCTCGACTACATCGTGCCGGACCGCGTCCACGTCCTAGCCTCCGGAAGGATCATCAAGTCCGGCGACAAGGACCTCGCGCTGGAGCTCGAGCGGCGCGGTTACGACTGGGTACGGCAGGAGGCGTCGGCAGCATGAGCGCGGCTACGGCGGGCTCCGCGCTCGAGCGCATTGAACGGGCGCACGGCGCGGCACGCGGCCATATGCACGGCGGCGCCGCCTGGGACCGGCGTCGCGGCGATGCCCTCGCCCGCCTGATGGCGCAGGGCCTGCCCGACCGTCGCGACGAGAACTGGAAGTACCTGGACTGGGCCGAGATCGGTAGGCGCGAATTCGCGCTGTCGGCACCCGGCGAACCCGGCGTCGCGCTGCCTGCGGGCGCCCTGGCGGAACTGGCGCAGGGAAGCATCGTCGTCCTGGTCGATGGCCGCTATGTCGAGCAGATGTCGACGGTCATGGGCGGCGCGGGCGTCTCCGTGGAGGACCTGTCATCGGCCCTGGAGCGGGACCCGGCGGCCCTGGCCGAGGCCCTGCGCGTGCCCGGTGACGGCGCCGACGACCGCTTCGCGCTGCTGGCCGAGGCCTTCGTCGAGGGCGGGGCCGTCATCCGGGTGGCGGACGAGGCCGCCCCCGAGGCGCCGCTGTATGTCCTGCATTTCTCCACTGGACGCGACGCGTCCCATGCGCGCGTACTGGTCGAGGCCGGTCGCAACAGCCGCCTGCAGCTGGTCGAGCACTTCCTGACGGGCGAAGGCACCACTGGCCTGTCGAACCTGGCCTGCGAAGTGCGCCTCGCGGAAGGCGCCGCGGTCGACCACCTGCGCCTCTACCAACAGGGCGTGGAATCGGTGCATGTCGAGACCCTGCTCGCAACGCAGGCACGCGACAGCCGTTACCGCCAGCAGCTGTTCGCGCTTGGCGGGCGGATCCTGCGCAGCAACGTTCACGTCCGGCTGGAAGGCCCGGCCGCCGAATGCGACGTCCACGGGCTGTTCATGGTGGATGGCTCGCGGCAGGCCGACCTGTACACCGTGATCGAGCACGTCGCGGCACATACGCGCTCGAACGAGCTGGTGCGCGGCGTGGCGACCGACCGCGGTCGGGGTTCGTTCAACGGACGGATCATCGTCGGCGAAGGCGCAAGCAAGGCCGACTCCCGGCAGTCCAGCAGGAACCTGATCCTCTCGCCACTGGCGGAGATCAATACCCGGCCACAGCTGGAAATCCTCACCGACGACGTCAAGTGCAGTCACGGCGCGACCACGGGCTCGCTGGACGCCAACCAGATGTTCTACCTGCTTTCCCGCGGCATCGACCGGGAAACGGCGCGCGGCCTGCTGACCTTCGCGTTCTGCGAGGACGTCGTGGCGCTGGTCGCCCTGCCCGGCCTGCGTCGCCACGTCGAGGAACTCGTCGTCGGTCGGCTCCCCGACCGCGACGTCATCAGGGAGTTCGTCTGATGGCCGCCCGACCCGGCGCCCTGGCGCCGCTGGATGTCATGCGCATTCGCCAGGATTTTCCGATCCTTGCCCGGAAGATCCGCGGCCGCCCGCTCGTGTACCTGGACAACGGCGCCTCGGCGCAAAGGCCGCAGTCGGTCATCGAGGCCGAGAGCGACTACTACCGGATGCACCATGCCAACGTGCACCGGGGCGTGCACACGCTGTCGCAGGAGGCAACCGAACTGTTCGAGGGCGCGCGCGAAAAGCTGCGCCGGTTCGTCAACGCCAGGTCCGACAGGGAGATCGTGTTCGTCCGCGGCACGACCGAGGCGATCAACCTGGTCGCGCAGGCATGGGGCCGTCCGCGACTCGGACCGGGCGACGAGATCGTCATCACCTGGCTCGAGCACCATGCCAACATCGTGCCGTGGCAGCAGCTCTGCGAGCAGACCGGCGCGACGCTCAAGGTCGTACCCATCGACCGGCGGGGCGTGGTCGATTTCGACGCGTACCTCGCACTGCTCGGCGGGCGCACGCGGATGGTGGCCATCGCCCACGTCTCCAACGCCCTGGGGACGGTCCTGCCCGTCGAGCGTTTCGTCGCCGCCGCACGCGAGCGCGGCATCGCGACCCTGGTGGACGGCGCCCAGGCGGTGCCGCACCAGAGTGTCGACGTGCAGGCGCTCGGCTGCGACTTCTATGCCTTCTCCGGCCACAAGCTCTACGGCCCGACAGGCATCGGCGTGCTCTACGGGCGCGAGGCGCAACTGGCCTCCATGCCACCCTGGCAGGGGGGCGGCGACATGATCCTGA
>DATHZW010000310.1:0-5762 GCA_035458405.1 Steroidobacteraceae bacterium
GGGATGATCGCGCAGGTCCTTGCCGCGCGGTACCCGCGGCGCGTGATCAGCCTGACCTCGATCATGTCCTGGTCCGGGAACCCGCAGCGCAAGGTGGCCTTCGGCACGCGCCGGGCGCTTCGGGCCTTGCTTCGGCCCCCGCCGCCTCCCGCGGACATCCAGGCCGTCGCGGAACACCTGCTGCGCGTATTCGGAGTCATCGGCAGCCCGGGAATTGCGCAGGACCCGTCGGCGCTGCGCAGCCATTTCGAGCGTGTCGCCCGGCGCGGGCTTTATCGCGAGGGAACCGAGCGCCAGCTGCTGGCCATCATGGCATCGGGGGATCGCCGCGCCCTGCTGGGCGAGGTCAGCGCGCCGACGCTCGTCCTGCATGGCTCGGCGGACCCGCTGGTGCCGCTGGCCGCCGGGCTCGACACCGCCGCACATATCCCGGGCGCGCGCATGGAGGTCATCATGGGCATGGGGCACGACTTCCCGGACTCGTTGATGCCGCGGCTTGCCAACACGATTGCGGTTCACTGCCGCGCACACGCGGACCCGCTCCACGCCGGATGAGGAGGCCGCCGGCCGGCTATACCGCGTCCTGCAGTTCCCGGAGGTCGGCGATCGTCACCGTGGGCTCGATGCCCCAGGGATCGAAGACGGCCGTCGCATCCCGCTTCACCCACGCCGTGTTCCAGCCGGCGGCCTGCGCGCCGATCACGTCGAAGGGATTGCCTGACACCAGCCAGGTTTCGTTCGCCACCGACCCGGTGCTGTCGATGAAGTGGCGGTAGACGGCGGGGTCCGGCTTGAAGCTCGACACCGCATGGACGCTGACGACGCCGTCCAGTTGCGCCCGCAGCCCGGCATGCGCCAGCAGCGCCTCCAGGTCGTCAGGATGGCCGTTGGAGAAGGCGTACAGGCGCCGGTGCATGGCCCTGAGGCGTTCGAGGGCCGCCGCGGCATCGGCGTAGGCCGGCAGATCGAGATACTTCGCCATCAGCGCGTCACGGGCATCTGCCGACAAGCGGGTCCGCAGGCGCATGTCGGTAAACGCCAGCGCCTCGCGCGTACAGGTCGGGAAGTCGCGGTACGTCCGCATCAGGCCCCTGCGAAACGAGTACTCGAGCTGCTTGTCGCGCCAGATCCGGGCGAACTCGGGCGCCTGGTCGCCGACAAAGGGCCTGAGCGCGGTCGCGATACCCAGGGGATCGATCAGCGTGCCATAAACGTCAAAGGCGAACGTGGTGCTCATCGGTCAGCGCTCAGGTCGTGGCCGCCAGGGGCGCCCGTGCCTCGCCGGCCAACGGTCCCCGGTCCTTGATGAGCTTGCGCAGGAAGGGGATCAGCAGGACCAGCACGATGCCGACCAGGGTGCTGCCCCAGCCCAGCTTGGCAAACAGCTCCGCATAGACCGGGTTGGTGACCAGCGCGGCCCCTTCGGCGGCGTCCGGCACCATGCTGGAAAAGTCGCCGGCGAACAGCGACGCGAGGCCAGTGACCAGCATCCAGCTGCCCATCATGATGCCCTGGTACTGGCGCGGGGCCAGCTTGCCGATCATCGCGTAGCCGATCGGCGAGATCAGCAGCTCGCCGATGCTCTGCAGGACGTAGCTGCCGAACAACCAGCCGAAGGCGACCATGCCGGCGCTGCTGGCCAGCGAGATGCCGACGGGCAGCGCCAGGAAGCCGAGTCCCATCAGGATCAGCGCCGCGGCGAACTGTTTCGGCAGGTCGATGTTCCAGCCGCGCTTGCGCAGCCGCCCGAACAGCGCCGCCAGCAGCGGCCCGCCCACCACGATCACCACCGTGTTGATGTTCTGTACCCACTGCGGCGCGACCCTGATGCCCCACACGCGAAGATCGACGTTGTTGATGGCAAACAGTTGCAGGCCGTTGGGCGCCATCTGGTAGAGCGACCAGAACACCAGCGATCCCACGGTGAGGATCAGGTACGCCCACATGTTGTTTCTCTCGAGCTTGTCGCGGTGCCTTACCGTCAGGTAGACCAGGGCGGCGGCAACCATCGCGGATATCGCCTTGAGCAGCGTCTCGGTCGGGCCCGGATGCTGCAGCAGGAACCAGACGATGGGCACGAGCCCGATAAGGATGGCCAGCCCCGCCAGGAATCGCAGCCGGTACTGGGCGGGGGGCTGCTCCAGCAGTGGCGTGTGCAGGTCCTTCAGCACCCTCCAGTTGAAGGCCGCCAGGACGATGGCGAGGAAGTTGCCGACCGTCGCGAAGATGAACAGGCTGGCATAGCTCTCGGTCAGCTGGTAGTGGCCGGCAACCGCGAAGCCGACGAAGAAGCCGATGTTCATGCCGGCGTAGTTCCACAGGAAGGCGCCCTCCCGGCGGGTGTCCTCCGGCTCGAAGCGCTGCGTCAACATCATGTTCAGGCAGGTGACGTTCAGGCCGCTGCCGGTCAGGAACAGCGCCAGCCCCCAGTAGAGCAGCTCGACCGTCCCGCCGGCGATCAGCGCGGAACCGAAGACCTGCAGCACCATGCCGCCTACGAACAGGTTCCGATTGCTCAGGAAGCGCCCGCCCAGGTAGCCCCCGAAGAGGTGCAGCCCGTAGTTGAACGCGCCGAAGACGCCCATGATCACGGCGGCCTTGCTGGCGGGAAAATGCAGGTGCCGGGTCGTGTACAGGACCAGGGTGGAATACAGCACCGCGAAGCCAAGCGTCGAAACCATCTGGATGAAGAACAGCACGCCGGCACCTTCGGGGATGCTCTTGAGTTTGTTGGCTAGCGAGGTCAAGGTGGTCTCCGTGTTCTGTAACGCGATCCTGTCCGGACCAGTTCCTTCCGGCGTCGATCGCCGTTGTGCATCCGCAAGAGTCGTCCTGCTCAATCGGCCGGCATTTGTCCCGACGCGATCATCGCGGCTCTGATCGCTGCGACGAAAGGCTCGATGTGGCCCGGGAACAGCTCGTCCAGCGGCGTGCCCCTGAACTCGGGCAGGAAAGTCCCGTTCCAGTTGGCCCACAGCGGCATGCCCTCCGGGCCCTCGCTCAAGAGCACGCCGATGGCCATGAGTTCCTTGAGCGCGCCCTTGGGCTGCCGATCGTAGGCGGCCTTCCATTCTGCATAGCCGAGGTAGTTTCTTGCCACCTTGCGACCCAGCAGGCGCTCGCGAACCGCCAGCAGCTCGTTCCACGAACAGTAGGCGGTCGCCGCGACGGGGCAGATCGCGTTTCGGGAAAGGGGGTGGGCAAGTACGTGCGGGATGATGCGGCCCACGTCCCGGCCGGTCGACCAGGCCACCTTTCGGTCGGCATCTCCCATGACCGCGACCGGCTCGAGCATGTAGTACTCGGGCCACAATCCGGCCGGGATGATCGTGAAGTCCAGGCCGGCCAGTTCGATCACCCGGCGAATGAACGCCTTCTGGCGGGCCATGGTCCGATGCACGGTCTCAGTTGGCCAGAACTGCTCGAACTCGTAGATGGCGCCGAACTCGGAGGGTACGAATCGCTCCACCCCGGCCTCCCTGGCCGCCCAGATCAGCGGGTACTGCGACTCGGTCGCCGAATAAGGCACACACGACACGAGGTAATCCGTGCCCCGCAGGGCCGGAATGAGCTCGCTGTGGTCCGTGGCGTCGACGAGCTGGATTTCGGCGCCGCTGCCCTGCCATTGGGCGTAGCGCTGCTGCTTTGCCTCGTCGCTATGCGCAGGGGCGAACGAGGTCTTCTCGAGTTGACCGCTCTTGCGCGCGAGCACGCGGACATTGAACGTCTGCTGCCGGATCAACTCGTCCACGCACGCGCTTCCGGCGGTCCCGGTGGCGCCGAAGACGGTCACGGTCTTCTTCATGATGGATACCCCTGCCGTCCACCGCGTGGAAATATACCGTCCCTCACGGATGGGACCCTCTCGCGCTGCCGAGGCTACTCTCTCGCCATCGGGTTGTCTCCGCTCGCCCTAAGACCCCGTGGTCAACGATCGCAACGCCTCCGCGAGGTAGCGGTATTCGCCCGCGGCGTTGTACAGCGCCGCCGAGACCCGCAGGTAGCGGGTCCGATGCGGTTGCCACGGCGAGACGACGGCCTGGATGCGGTACCGGTCGTAAAGCGCCTGCCGCAGCGGATCGACCTGGAAGGCCGACTCCAGGCGCGCCATGGGATCGGCCGGAAGTTGCGCCGCGACCATCGCGGTGGTCATCGAGGCAGGCGCCAGGGAGTCCGCTCCCAGCACGTCGCAAAGTGCCTCGCGGGCCTGCAGCGCCAGCGCATGGTTCCGCGCCATCACGGCCGGCCATCCGCCCGGCAGCATGCCGCCCAGATGCTCGATCGCCCTGGGGATGCACAGCCAGGGCGTCGGGTCCTGCGTGCCCTGCCAGTCGAACTCCATGCGGAATTTCTCGGCCGCGCCGACGTCGGCCGAATAGCCGTGGCTGATCGTCAACGGCTCGATCAGGTGCCGCCGGTCGGCGCGGATGTGCAGGAAGGCGGATCCCTTGGGCGTGCAGAGCCACTTGTGGCAGTTCCCCGTCACGTAGGCGGCGCCGAGGGCGTCGAGATCCAGCGGGATGAGGCCGGGGCCGTGGGCCGCATCGACCAGGACGTCGATCCCCAGGTCCTGCAGCGCCCGGGTCAGCCGTTCGAAGGGCATCCGCAACGCCGTCGGGCTGGTCACGGTGTCGATCAGGGCGAGCCGGCTTCGACCGGTCGCCGCCTTCAGGAAGAGCTCCGCGACCTGCTGGTCGCCTTCCGGGCGGAACGGGATCGCAACCTGGACCACGGAGGCGCCGGACCGGGCGCAGACGTAATCGACGGCATTCCGGCAGGCGCGGTACGCGTGGTCGGAGACGATGATTTCGTCGCCGGGCCGCAGTGCCAGGCTGCGCAGCACCGTGTTCACGCCGCCGCTGGCGTTCGTCTGGAAGGTCATGCCCGCGGGATCGGCGCCGACGAAGTCGCTGAGCGTCCTGATCGACTCCTGCCACAGCGCCGGGCCGCGGTGCAGGTAGAAATCCACCGGGTCGGACTCCAGCAACGCCCGCAGCCGGGACTGCTCCTCCAGGACCGCCGTTGGGCAGGCGCCGAAGGACCCGTGATTCAGGAAGGTGGTGCCGGGATCCAGCGCCCAGTGGGTGCCGAACTCGCTGCGCGGCGGCCTGTCCATCAGGCCCCGGCCACGGCCTTCAGCAGCCACATGCAGAGCAGGCCGGCATAGGTGCCCAGCACGTAGCCCGCGACCGCCAGCAGCACGCCCACCGGCGCCAGGCTGGGATGGAAGGCGGAGGCGACGATCGGCGCGCTGGCGGCGCCGCCGATGTTCGCCTGGGACCCGACCGCGACGAAGAACACCGGCGCCCGGATCAGCCTGGCGACGCCCAGCAGGATCGCGACATGGAACAGCATCCAGACGGCGCCGACGGCGATCAGCATCGGCGCTTCGCGCATCTCCGTGAAGTTCGCATGGGCGCCGATGCTGGCGACCAGCAGGTACAGCATCAGCGAGCCGATCCTCGACGCCCCGGCGCCCTCCAGCTGGCGCGCGGGCGAGAACGACAGCGCGACGGCCAGCGCCGTCACCACCACCATCTTCCATACGGTCGCCGAGAAGAACGGCGCCCACTGCTCGAGCGGCTGGGCCGCCAGGGTGGCGATCCACATGCCGCCGAAGCCGATCGCCACGATCATGATCAGGTCCTGGAGCTGCGGCACGCGGGTGGTCTTCGCCTGGAATTCCGTCACCCGCCGCTTGAGGTCCTCGATCGCCGAGGTGTCGGCCCCGGTCCAGCGGTCGATGCGCTCCGACTGGCCGG
>DATHZW010000311.1:0-4846 GCA_035458405.1 Steroidobacteraceae bacterium
TGCCCGCGGCATTACGGAGCCGTTGACGCAGTTGGCCGCAGCGACGCGTCGAGGGGCCGCGGGAGAATGGGAAGTCGAGCTGCCCGACAGTGGAGGAGACGAGATCGGCGCCCTGGTGCGCGCGTTCGGGAGACCAGGACCTCGATCACTTCCACGTCGTGGAAGTCGCCGAGATCCGGGACCCGCAGGCCGACGTCCCGGCTGTCGCCCGCGGGGCGGGCCTCGGGCGAGGCTTCACGGGCCTGTTCCTGCGCCGCGGGCTGTGCCGTTACTCGCGCCGCGGCTGCCTCGCCGGGCTCGAGCACCAGGACCGCGTCGCCCATCGACACCCGGTCACCCTTCTTCACCTGCAGTTCCAGCACGGTCCCTGCCGCCGTGGCCGGGATGTCCATCGTCGCCTTGTCGGTCTCCAGCGTGATGAGCGGGGTTTCCAGCTCGACGCGATCGCCAGGCGCCACCAGGACTTCGATCACCTCCACGTCGCGGAAATCACCGAGGTCGGGAACGGAAATCACGATTGGTCCAGGCACGGGCAACACCTCAGCAGGCCAGCGGGTTCGGCTTGGACGGGTCGATGCCGAATTTCTGCATCGCCGCGATCACGGTTGCGATATCCACCTGCCCGTCATCGGCCAGCGCCTTCAGCGCCGCCAGCGCGATCCAGCGCCTGTCGACCTCGAAGAAGCCGCGCAGCGCGGCGCGGGAATCGCTGCGGCCGTAGCCGTCGGTGCCAAGCACCTGGTAGCGCCCCGGCACCCATTGCCTGATCTGGTCCGGGACCGTCTTCATGTAGTCAGAGGCCGCGATGAACGGACCCGTACGGTCGCCCAGGCACTGGCGCACGTACGGCACGCGCGGCGTGGCCTCCGGGTGCAGCAGGTTGGCGCGTTCGCAGTCCAGCGCGTCCCGCCTGAGCTCGCTGTAGCTGGTCACGCTGTAGACGTCCGCCGGCACGCCGAACTCCTTCTCCAGGAGCTCGGCCGCGGCCAGCGACTCGCGCAGGATCGTCCCCGAGCCGAACAGCGTGGCGCGGACCTTGCCGCGGCCGCCGATGTGCAGCAGGTACATGCCGTTGAGGATCCCCTGCTCCACGCCCCGCGGCATCGCCGGATGGGCATAGTTCTCGTTCATGCAGGTGACGTAATAGAAGACGCTTTCCTGCTCCGCGTACATGCGGCGCAGGCCGTCCTGGATGATCACGGCCAGCTCGTAGGCGAAGCACGGGTCGTAGGCGACGCAGTTGGGGATGGTCGAGGCGAGCAGGTGGCTGTGCCCGTCCTGGTGCTGCAGGCCTTCGCCGGCGAGCGTCGTGCGCCCCGCCGTGGCGCCGACCAGGAAACCCCTGGCCTGCATGTCTCCCGCCGCCCACGCGAAGTCTCCCACGCGCTGGAAGCCGAACATCGAGTAGTAGATGTAGAACGGGATCATGCTGACGCCATGATTGGCGTAGGACGTCGCCGCCGCCATCCATGAGCAGAACGCGCCGGCCTCGTTGATCCCCTCCTCCAGGATCTGGCCCTTGAGGTCCTCGCGGTAGTACATGAGCTGGTCGGCGTCCTGCGGCGTGTACAGCTGGCCAACGGAGGAGTAGATGCCGACCTGCCGGAACAGCCCCTCCATGCCGAAGGTGCGCGCCTCGTCCGGCACGATGGGCACGACGTGCTTGCCGATCTTCTTGTCCTTCAGCAGGGTCGTCAGGAGTCGCACGAACGCCATGGTGGTCGAGATCTCGCGGCCGTCGGTGCCGGCGAGCATGTTCTGGAAGGCCTCGAGAGGCGGCACGGCGAGCGGCTCGGCGCTGTCGCGGCGCACCGGCATGTAGCCGCCGAGCGTCTTGCGGCGCTCGTGCAGGTAGCGCATCTCGGCGCTGTCGTCGGCCGGCCGCGTGAAAGGCAGCCTCTCTATCTCGTCGTCCGAGACGGGAATGTTGAAGCGGTCGCGGAAGGCCTTGAGCGCCTCGTCATCGAGCTTCTTCTGCTGGTGGGTGATGTTCTGGGCCTCGCCGGCGCTGCCCATGCCGTAGCCCTTGACGGTCTTGGCGAGGATCACCGTGGGCCGGCCGCGATGCGCCACGGCCGCGGCGTAGGCGTTCCACACCTTGCGCGAGTCGTGCCCGCCGCGCTTGAGCAGGAAGACCTGCTCGTCGGACATGTTGGCGACGAGTTCCCTGAGCTCCGGATACTTGCCGAAGAAATACTCGCGCGTGTAAGCCCCACCCTTGGCCTTGAAGTTCTGGTACTCGCCGTCGACCGCCTCCTCCATGCGCTGGCGCAGCAGGCCGGCCGTATCCCGGGCCAGCAGCGCGTCCCAGCGGCTGCCCCAGATGACCTTGATCACGTTCCAGCCGGCCCCGAGGAAAGCCGCTTCCAGTTCCTGGATCACCTTGCCGTTGCCCCGCACCGGGCCATCGAGCCGCTGCAGGTTGCAATTGATGACGAAGACCAGGTTGTCGAGCCTTTCGCGTACCGGCAAGGTCAGTGCGCCCATGGATTCCGGTTCGTCCATCTCGCCGTCGCCCAGGAAGCACCAGACCTTCTGGTCGGAAGCCGGCACGAGGCCGCGGTGCTCGAGGTAGCGCACGAACCTCGCCTGGAAGATCGCCTGCATCGGGCCGAGCCCCATGGACACCGTCGGGAACTGCCAGAAATCGGGCATCAGCCAGGGGTGCGGGTAGGAAGACAGGCCCTTGCCGGATACCTCCTGGCGGAAGTGGCGCAACTGCTCCTCGCTCAGCCGTCCCTCGAGGTAGGCGCGCGCGTAGATCCCGGGACTGGAGTGGCCCTGCACGAAAACCAGGTCGCCGGGATGGCCGTTGCCCGGCGCGCGCCAGAAGTGGTTGAAACCCACCTCGTACAGCGTGGCCGAGGACGCGTAGGTGGCGATGTGCCCGCCGTACTCCGAATTCGTGCGATTCGCGTTGACCACCATGGCCATCGCGTTCCAGCGGATGTATGCCTCGATCCGGCGTTCCAGTGCCCGGTCCCCCGGGTACGGCTTCTCATTGGAGACCGCAATCGTATTCAGGTAGGCCGTGTTCGGCTTGTAGGGCAGGTACGCGCCGGAACGGCGCGTATGGTCGATCAACCGCTCCAGCAGGAAATGCGCGCGCTCCGCTCCGTGGACCTTCAGGATGGAGTCGATCGATTCCAGCCACTCCTGGGTCTCGACGGGATCGACGTCGTCCATTTTGCTGCGCTGGACCATGAGTCAGGCTCCGCTGTGTTTTGTCATCCGACCGGCACCCCTGACCGGGGCGCAGATGAGCGCTCCCGGTCGTGCCAGCCGGATTCCCCCTCGGCTCTCGGCACCGGATTCATGTTCACCCTCGGCCAGGACAGCGCACTGCGCGGTACTGCCCGGGAGGCAAGCACGATATGATCGTAAGCCTGCCCCAAGTGGTCAAGGTAAAAGAAATTGCCATCCAGCACGGATAATTCGCCCACGCGGCGCCCATCGGCCAGTTCGCTGCTGCCGAGGGCCGCCAGGCCGCGGCTCGCCGCTGCCCGCCCCAGGTTGACCCACGCGGTGCTGGACGAGCTCGAGGCGGTGCTCGTCTTCGTCCCGGCGGTCCGGGCCCGCGAGGCGCTGGGCAAGCTGCCATTCGCTGCCCTGCTCGAGGACCAGTTCGACCGCGCCGAACGAACCGCCGGTTGCCAATTCACCTGCAGCGTCCCGAACAAGGCGCGCACGATGCTGGCGATCGGACTCGTGGCCGACGCGGCGACACCCTTTGCCCTGCTGCAGCTGGCCGGCTCGATGGTCAAGTCGCTGCGCCTCGACGAGCTGCGGGCCGTCGGACTGGCCGCAACCGGCCTGCCGCCGGGCGTCGAGCGGCAGTGCCTCGAGGCCGGTGCGGCCGCGGCCTGGGCCGGCGCCTTCCGCTTGCCGAGGTTCAAGTCCAAGGCCGCCGCGCCGCATCGGCTGGCCAGGATTGTCCCCGTCACGCGGCAGGGAATCGACGCCCGCCGGGCGGCTGCCGTGGCCGAGGGCACCGACCTCGTGCGCTGGCTCACCGCGCTGCCGCCGGACCGGCTCGACCCCTCGGGGTTCAGGCGCGTGGCGCAGGCGCTCGCGCGCCGCCACGGGCTGCGGACACGCTTCTACGGCGAGGCTGAACTGAAGCGTCTCGGGGCCGGCGCTTTTCTTGCCGTCACGCGCGGCAGCCCGCGCCGCAACGCGGGGATCCTGCACCTGCGCTACCAGCCCCGCGGCAAGGTCAAGCGCCAGGCCGGCCCGATCGCGCTGGTCGGCAAGGGATTGTGCTTCGACACCGGTGGCACCAACCTCAAGTCGCACAAGAGCATGCTGGAGATGCATACCGACATGGCCGGTAGCGCCGTGGCCCTGGCGACGCTGGTCGCGCTCGCCGAGATGCGCCACCCGGGGCCGGTCGACGCCTGGCTGGCGATAGCGGAGAACCGGATCGGACCGGACGCCTACCAGCCCCAGGATGTCGTCACCGCGATGAACGGCACGACCGTACAGGTCATCCACACGGACGCCGAGGGGCGCATGGTGCTGGCCGACACCCTGGCGCTCGCCTCGCGCGGCAAGCCCGCCGCCATCATCGACTTCGCCACCCTGACCGGGGCCTGCGTGTCGGCGCTGACCGATCGCTACAGCGGCGCCTTCACCAACCGGCCGGACTGGCATGCGGCGGTGACGGCGGCCGGCCGGGCCAGCGGCGAGAGGGTCTGGTGCATGCCCATGGACGACGATTTCGATCACGAGCTCGAGAGCAAGGTCGCGGACGTCATCCAGTGCGCGGTCGACGGCAAGGGCGACCACATCTACGCCGCACGGTTCCTGCAGCGCTTCGTCGGGGCGAACATACCCTGGCTGCACG
>DATHZW010000312.1:0-2953 GCA_035458405.1 Steroidobacteraceae bacterium
GTCCCCGGATGGGGGCAGGTAAGTGCCTGGCACCTCTCGCTTTTATGGGACGGGTAAGTGCCTGGCACCTCACGCTTTCATGGGACAGGCAGGTGCCTGGCACCGCTTCGCGTGCGGAAACCGGGGACCGCATAACCGGGGGCAGCCCCCAATTTCGTCCTATTGCATTGGGTCGTCCCGCCCCCATGTCGTATTCTGCAATGGCGCACCCAGGCGGCAGGGTTCCCTGAGCCGCCGGTACGAGGAAATACCAGTGACCGACAAAGTTCCCGAAAAGACCCCTCCCGCAACCGTCGCGCGGATCCCGGTGCTGCCGCTCCGCGACGTGGTCGTCTACCCGCACATGGTGATTCCGCTCTTCGTGGGGCGGGAGAAGTCGATCGTCGCCCTCGACGAGGCGATGAACCGCGACAAGCAGATCCTGCTGGTCGCCCAGAAGCAGGCGGACGTCAACGACCCGAAGCCGAAGGACCTGTACGTCGTCGGCACCGTCGCGACCATCCTGCAGCTGCTCAAGCTGCCCGATGGCACCGTCAAGGTGCTGGTCGAGGGCGTCGACCGGGCCATCGTGGAGAACATGGAGGCCGGGGACTACTTCGCCGCCGAGATCGTCGCGATGCCCGACGTCGAGACCTATGACGAGCGCGAGATCGACGTGCTGACGCGCAGCGTGGTCTCCCAGTTCGAGCAGTACGTCAAGCTCAACAAGAAGGTGCCGCCCGAGATCCTCACCTCGCTGGCCGGCATCGAGCAGCCCGGGCGGCTGGCCGACACGGTCGCCGCGCACATGGCGCTGAAGCTGGCCGACAAGCAGAAGGTGCTGGAGGTGCAGGACGTGCGCCAGCGGCTCGAGCACATCCTCACGCTCATCGAAGGCGAGATGGAAGTGCTGCAGATCGAGAAGAAGATCCGCAGCCGCGTGAAGTCGCAGATGGAGAAGAGCCAGCGCGAGTACTACCTCAACGAGCAGATGAAGGCGATCCAGAAGGAGCTCGGCGAGATCGACGAGGCGCCGAACGAGATCGGCGACCTGGAAAAGCGCATCGCCAAGGCCGGCATGCCCAAGGAGGCGAAGGCCAAGGCCACCGCGGAGCTCAACAAGCTGAAGCTGATGTCGCCGATGTCGGCCGAGGCCACGGTCGTCCGCAACTACGTGGACTGGCTGGTCAAGGTGCCCTGGAAGAAGCGCACCAAGGTCCACCTGGACATCGCCGAGGCGCAGAAGGTCCTGGACGAGGACCACTACGGCCTCGACAAGGTCAAGGAACGCATCGTCGAGTACCTGGCGGTGCAGCAGCGCGTCAAGAACCTGAAGGGCCCGATCCTCTGCCTGGTCGGGCCGCCCGGCGTGGGCAAGACCTCGCTGGGGCAGTCGATCGCAAGGTCCACGAACCGCAAGTTCGTCCGCATGTCGCTCGGCGGCGTGCGCGACGAGGCCGAGATCCGCGGCCACCGCCGGACCTACATCGGCTCGCTGCCGGGCAAGATCCTGCAGAACATGGCCCGCACCGGCGTGCGTAACCCGTTGTTTTTGCTGGACGAAGTGGACAAGATGTCGATGGACTTCCGGGGCGACCCGTCCTCGGCGCTGCTCGAGGTGCTCGATCCCGAGCAGAACCACAGCTTCGCGGACCACTACCTGGAGGTCGATTTCGACCTGTCCGAGGTGATGTTCGTCTGCACGGCCAACACGCTGAACATCCCGGCGCCGCTGCTGGACCGCATGGAAGTCATCCGGCTGCCCGGCTACACCGAGGACGAGAAGCTCAACATCGCCCGGCGCTACCTGCTGCCGAAGCAGGTCAAGCAGAACGGCCTGAAGCCCTCGGAGATCAAGGTTTCCGATACCGCGATCACCGACATCGTCCGCTACTACACGCGCGAGTCGGGAGTGCGCAACCTGGAGCGCGAGACGGCCCGGATCTGCCGCAAGGCGGTCAAGCAGTTGCTGCTCGAGCCGGCGACCAAGACGGTCTCGGTCACGCCGAAGAACATCGACAAGTTCCTGGGCGTGAGGCGCTTCCGCTACGGCAAGGCGGAGGAAGCGGACCGGGTGGGGCAGGTGACCGGGCTGGCCTGGACGGAGGTCGGCGGCGAGCTGCTGACCATCGAGTCCGCGGTCGTGCCGGGCAAGGGCAAGCTGCAGTACACCGGCCATCTCGGCGAGGTGATGCAGGAGTCCATCCAGGCGGCCATGACGGTCGTGCGCAGCCGGGCGGAACTGCTCGGCCTCGAGGCGGATTTCCACCAGAAGATGGACGTGCACGTGCACGTGCCCGAGGGTGCGACGCCCAAGGACGGGCCGAGCGCGGGCATCGGCATGTGCACGTCGCTGGTCTCGGCCCTGACCAAGATTCCGGTGCGCGCCGACGTCGCCATGACCGGCGAAATCACGCTGCGCGGCGAGGTGCTGCCGATCGGCGGTCTGAAGGAGAAGCTGCTGGCGGCGCATCGCGGGGGCATCACCATGGTGCTGATCCCGAGCGAGAACGAGAAGGACCTGGTGGAGATTCCCGACAACATCAAGGGCAAGCTCGACATCCGCCCGGTGAAGTGGATCGACGAGGTGCTGGACCTGGCGTTGATCCAGCCGCCGCGCCCGCTTGCCGGGACGACGGCCAAGGCCTCGCCGGAGGTGGCCAAGGCCAGGCGTCGCAGCGCCAAGCGCAGTGGCAAGCCGCTGCAGGCGCATTGAGGAGAGAGCGGATAGCGGATAGCGGATAGCGGATGGGAAGAAAGTGAGCCGTGAGTGGTGAGTCGGAAGAGGAGCGACGGTGCCTGGCTCCCGTAGGGTGCCTGGCACCTCATGGGGAAAGTGAGTCGTGAGTCGTGAGTCGGCAGAAGGGCCGGGGTACGGTTCCGCGCACGGCGTCCCGGTCACCGCTGCGGCGATCCGCTAGTCGCCTGTCTGGCGCAATAATGCAAGAGGCCCGGTAGAACCGGGCCTCTTGGT
>DATHZW010000313.1:0-2389 GCA_035458405.1 Steroidobacteraceae bacterium
TGGTGTCAGGCTCCGCTGGTACAGCGCTCACGACGGGCACAACCTCGCGAGCGGTGCCTGATACCTCTTGCTGCGCAAGGCCCTACGACGGTCATGGCATCCGGCCCGCTGGCTGCGGGCGGGGCTTCCCCCTTCCGCTCCGAAAGCCGAAAGTCGCTGCAGGGGGAACCCCGCCCTGGCCGCGGGCCGGCTCGGTGCCTGGTACCTCTTGCTGCCGCTGCGCGGTCGAGGGAGGGCCAGCCTCCTTGGCGAGCGACTTTTGCCGAAGGCGGAGCGAGCCAGGGACGGACTGGGCCGACAGGCGACCGCGCCTGACGCTGGCGCAGCGTGTCGCGACCCGGAGGTGTCGGGCACCGCGTTCGAGGCCGAGTGAGAAATGCTTGCCGTGCCAGCGGCGCCAGACACGAACGCCCCGCCCGCGGAGCCTGGCCCCGACGCGACGGACACCGGCCGCGCAGGCGCTACCTGTAGTGCACGCCCGGCAGGACGCAGAGCATCTCGAACAGCAGGTTGGCGCCCAGCAGGGCCGTATTGCCCGTCGTGTCATACGGCGGCGAGACCTCGACCAGGTCGCCGCCGACGACCTGCAGACCGCGACATCCGCGGATGATCTCGAGCGCCTGCGGCACGGTCAGCCCGCCGACCTCGACGGTGCCGGTACCCGGCGCATAGGCCGGATCGATGCCGTCGATGTCGAAGCTCAGGTAGACCGGGCCGCCGGCAACCTGGTCCGCCACCTCCTTCATCAGCGGCACCAGCGAACGGTGCCAGCATTCCTCCGCCTGGACCACGCGGAAACCCTGCTGCCGCGGCCAGTCGAAGTCGTCCGCCGCGTACCCGGTTCCGCGCAGGCCGATCTGCGCAACCCGCCGGCAGTCGAGCAGCCCTTCCTCGACCGCCCGCCGAAACGGCGTGCCGTGCGCAATCTTCTCGCCGAACATCTCGTCGTTGACGTCGGCGTGCGCATCGACGTGGACGAGGCCGACCGGGCCGTACTTGCGCCGCATCGCCCGCAGGATCGGCAATGCAATCGTGTGGTCCCCACCCATCGTCAGCGGTGTGCAGCCGGTCGCGAGCAGCGCGTCGTAATGCCGCTCGATGATGCCGATGCTCTTGCCGAGGTCGAAGGTGTTGATCGCCACGTCGCCGGCATCGGCAATCCGCAGGCTGTCGAACGGCGCGGCGCGGGTCGCCATGTTGTAGGGTCGCAGCATGCGCGACTCATCGCGGATCTGGCGCGGCGCGAGCCGCGCCCCCGGGCGGTTGGACGTGCCGATGTCGAGCGGCACCCCCACGAAGGCAACGTCCAGGCCCTCGCTCGCTTCCACGGCCGGCAGCCGCATGAAAGTCGCCGGGCCGCCGAATCGCGGCATTTCATTGCCCGAAAGGGGCTGGAACAACTCTCGTTCGCTCACGGGTTCTCTCCGGCTATGCGCCGCGGGGCGGTCCGCGTCCGCATTGTAGCGGTTTGACCGCGGTATCGAGCGCGGGTCCTCGACAGCATGACCTCGAGGCCGGAGAATGACCGCCTGCGCCCAGACAGGAACGATCGATGCCGAGCTGCGGTGAAGTGCTGGTCCGACTCCTCGAGGCTTACGGCGTCGACACCGTGTTCGGCATACCGGGCGTGCACACCATCGAGCTGTACCGCGCCCTCCCCTCCTCGTCGATCCGCCACGTGACCGCGCGGCATGAACAGGGCGTGGGGTTCATGGCCGACGGTTATGCGCGGGTGACCGGCAAGCCCGGCGTGTGTTTCGTGATCACCGGACCCGGCATGACCAACATCGCCACGGCGATGGGCCAGGCGCTGGCCGACTCGGTTCCCATGCTGGTCATTTCCTCCGTCAACCGCCGCCGGCAACTCGGCCTGGGCGAGGGGCGCCTGCACGAACTTCGGCGCCAACAGGTCGTGTTTGACGAACTCTCCCGTTTCAGCCACACGCTGCAGGCCCCGGAGGAGCTGCCCAGGGTGCTGGCCCGGGCGTTCGGGCTGTTCCAGAGCGGCCGTCCCGGGCCTGTCCATATCGAGATCCCGGTCGACGTGATCGCGCTGCCCGCCGGCGATGTCGACCTCCGCCCCTGGGCCCTGCCGGGTCCGCCGGCCGCGTGCCCGGCCCAGCTCCGGGAAGCCGCAGCGTGGCTGCGCGCGGCGACGAGACCCCTGATCGCGATTGGCGGCGGCGCGATTGCCGCGGCTGCGGAACTGCGGCGCACCGCGGAAGCCCTGGACGCCCCGGTCGTCAACACGGTCAATGCCAAGGGCGTGATCCCGATATCGCATCCGCTGGCAGTGGGCGGCTCCGGCTCCTGTCCCGCGATCCGGGACGCGCTGCGCGATGCGGACGTCGTGCTGGCCGTGGGCACGGAGTTCAGCGAGACCGACTAC
>DATHZW010000314.1:0-8344 GCA_035458405.1 Steroidobacteraceae bacterium
TGGCTGGCGGCCTGGACGCTGGTGGTGGCGCTCATGGGCGCCTACGTGTGGGACACGCTCAGGCTCAGCGGCGACCTGCGGCTGTTCCTGCCGAAGCCACAGACCGCGGAGCAGCGCCTGCTGCTGGAGGGAATCGGCGAAGGACCGGCGTCCAGCCTGCTGCTCATCTCGCTGGAGGGGGCGCAGCCGGAGGAACTGGTCGCCGCCTCGCGCGGCCTGGTGAACGAAATTCGTGGCCAGCGTGGATTCCTGCGTATCGACAACGGCGACACCGGCCTCGACGCCGTGCCCGAGCGGCTGCTGGCGTACCGCTACCTGCTGTCGCCCGACATGGACCGGCGGCGCTTCGATGCCCCGACGCTGCGCGCTGAACTCGAGACCCGGGTCCGCGACCTCATGTCGCCGGCTGCGCCGGTGCTCGAGCCGATCATGACGCGCGACCCGACCTTCGAACTCCTGCGGCTGGCGGAATCCTGGACGCCGCAGCACGAGCCGGATCGCCTGGACGGGGTCTGGTTCGACACGACGCGCGGGCGGGCGCTGCTCGTTGCCCAGACCCGCGCCGCGGGATTCGATCCTGACGGACAGCAGGCCGCGCTCGACGCGCTGACGGCTGCGTTCGAGCGTGCGCGCGGCGCGAGCCGGGCGACGATGCTGGTCAGCGGCCCGGGAAGTTTCTCGGCGCTGATGAAGGAGCGCACCCAGACCGAGGCCCAGTGGCTCGGCGGGGCCGCCACCGCCGGCCTGCTCCTGCTCATCGCGGTGGCCTACCGGCGCGCGCGCGTCCTGTGGCTGGGCAGCCTGCCGCTGGCGTCGGCCGGGCTGGCCGGGCTCGCCAGCGTCAGTTACCTGTTCGGTGAGGTGCATGGCATTACGCTGGCATTTGGTTTCACGCTGATCGGCGTGGCGCAGGACTACCCGATGCACCTGTTCAGCCACCAGCGCCGCGGGGTGGATCCGGCCCACAACGCACGCGCGCTGTGGCCGACGATGGCGACCGGCGTCGCGAGCACCTGCATCGCCTATCTGGCCTTTCTGGCTTCCGGCGTGACCGGCCTGGCGCAGCTGGCCGTCTTCACGATCTCGGGGCTGGCGGTGGCGGGGCTGACGACCCGCTACATCATGCCGAGGATCATTGGCGACGATTATCCCGACAACGGCGGGTCGGACAGGCTCGCGAGGCTGTGGCGAACGCTCGCCGGCCTGCCGGTTCCGCGATGGTTGCCGGTGGCGCTGGTGCTGGCCTGCGCGGCGGGCCTGGCGATGCCCGGGCCGATGTGGGAAGACGACCTGGGTGGGCTGACGCCGGTTCCGCGCCCACTGCTGCAGCGCGACGCGGAACTGCGCACCGAGCTCGGCGCGCCGGATGTGCGATACCTGCTGGCGGTCAGCGCGCCGACCGAAAACGAGGCGCTGCGGCAGCTCGAGGCGCTGACGCCGGCGCTGTCGCAGGCGGTTGCCGTGGGCGTGCTCGATGCATTCGACGACGCGGCGCGGTACCTGCCCTCGATCGAGACGCAAAGGCGCCGCCAGGCGAGCTTGCCTGACAGCGACACGCTGCGCGCGGCCCTGCGCGAGGCGCAGGCGGGGCTGCCGTTCCGCGCCGACGCCTTCGAGCCGTTTGTCGCCGACGTTGCGGCGGCGCGCGAACTCGAGCCGCTGACCCTCGCGGACCTCGCCGACACGCCGCTGGCGGCCCTGGCCGGCGGCTTGCTGAACCGCCGCGCCGACGGCTGGATCGGCACCGTGACCTTGTCCGGCGTGCACGATGCCGAGGCGCTCGAGCGGACCGTCCGGGGGGCGGCGAGCGGCGTGGCGCTGGTCGACCTGAAGCGGGCGTCGACATCGCTGGTCGTCGAGCAGCGAACAAGAATCCTCTGGACGCTCGCGATGGCCGCGCTGCTGCTCGTCGCCGTCGTGCGGTTCGCGCTTGGCGACTGGCGGCGGGCGACAAAGGTGCTTGCGCCCATGGCCCTGACGACGGCGATCGTGATTGCCGTGCTGCACGCGGCGGGCCAGCCGATGAACCTGTTTCACCTCATCGCGCTGGTGCTGGCTGCCGGCCTCGGGCTCGACTACGCGCTGTTCTTCGAGCGTGCGGCCGACGATCCCCTGGAGCAACGGCGCACGCTGCACGGGATACTCGTCTGCGCCGTCTCCACGTTCATGGTCTTCGCGCTGTTGGCGCTTTCCTCGATACCGGTGCTGCGCGCAATAGGCGTGACGGTTTCGCTCGGGGTGATCAGCAACTTCCTGCTGGCGCTGCTGATGACGAGACCGGCCAGGGCCAAGGCCGATGCCGACCGGTAACACGATCGCGGGACTGATCCCGCATGCCGGCAGCATGTGCCTGCTGGAACGGGTGGTCGAGTGGACGCCCGAGCGCGTGACGCTTGCGACCGCAACGCACCGCTCACACGACAACCCCCTGCGCAGCGACGGGCGGCTGCGCGCCATACACCTCTGTGAGTACGGCGCCCAGGCGATGGCGGTCCACGGCGGGCTGGTCGCCAGGGCGGCGGGCGAGACGGCGCAGCCGGGCCTGCTCGTCTCGTTGCGGGACGTTCGCCTGCTGGTGGAGTACATCGATGACCTGCCGGGCGAGCTGGTCGTCGAGGCGACGCGACTGCATGCAGCGCCGGGCAGCTGGCAGTACCGGTTCCGCGTCTTGCACGCGGGCAAGGAGCTGGTGAGCGGCCGCGCCGCGGTGATGCTCCGGCCCGGCCCGGCGCGCGCGCCGAATGGCGTCGGGGCCAGCCGGGGCTCGCCGAACGGCGCTGAGTGAAAGCCCCGCAGGCCGGAACCGGCCTAGAACGTGTAGACGATGCTTGCCGAGATGAAGCCCGCGGAGGCGTCCAGCTCCTGGACGAACTCCTCGCTGTCGCTGTCCCACCTGGGGGCTACCTCGAACCACTCGTATTCAAGGCGCGCGCCAAGATTCGCGGTGAAGTTGAAACCGGCGCCGGCGCCGAGGAAGAAGGCGCTGCCGGTCTCGTCTTCATGGTAACGGTCTGAAAAATCCGGACCGCTGTAGCGAACGGAAGTGGTCGAGGACCAATACGCGACGCCGGGCTTGACGAACAGTTCGAAGCTGTCGCCGAGGGGCAGCGTGAACACCGCGGCGGCAACCAGGCTTTGCACCTCGATGCCCAGTCTTCCAGATTCGGTTGCCGTCGTGGCCGCGATCGCGGGACTGCCGCCATCGAGGTAAGCGCCCTCCAGGCTGAACCACGGAAAGAACCTGTACCCTGCGAACGCCTTGAAGCCGACGTCGTCTTCGTCGAACCTGAAACCGGAGCCGAAGACGTCGTCGACCTTGGTTCTCACCTGCCCGGCGCCGGCGCCGAGGTAGAAGCCCTTGTCGGCAGCCTGCGCGGGTACGGCACCAAGCAGCAGGCCCGAAACCAGAAGCACCAGTAGTTGCGGCCGCATCGGGATGACTCCTTGTCCATGGCGACACACGGGTATGCGCCCGGAAGCCTAGCCGTGGGCCGCGGGGACGACGTACTGGAAAACCCCTAACGCGCCGGGCGGGGAGCGGGGCTCGTTCGGGAAGCCTGTCGGGCCAGGCTCAGCCGGCGGCGAACAGCAACGACGGCGCAGGCGCCGGCCGGGGACCGGGAAGCGCGGCCAGGACCGCCGCCGTGTCCAGGCCCGCGCAGTCTGCGGCGGCGTGATCGACGATCTGGCGGGCCAGCTCCGCAAGCTGGGCGGTCGTGTCCAGCATCCGCGCGTGAAAGCCTTCGTCGTCGAGCCGGTCGGTCAGGCCCCGGTTCAGTTCCGCGAACCACGCGAGGCTGGCCTGGTCGAGCATCGTGGCGCGGTTATCGCTGCGGCTGCGGCCGGACCAGCTGCGCATGAAGTCCTGCATCACCCGGTTCAGCTCGCGGGTGTCCATCAGCTCCTGGCGCAGCCTGTCGAGTGCCGCGAGGTCCGTCAGCCGGTCCTGGAAGAACAGCTGACACAGCACGCCCCAGTAATAGGTGTAGTCCCAGAGCACCTTGACCGGCAGCACGGCGGGGTCGCCGAAAAGATCGTACTGGTCCAGGTAGAGGGTCAGCGTGCTGTCGTAAAAGGAGCCGAAGAAGTGGTCGTAGACCGCGGTCCGGCGCGAGATGGATTCGCCGCCAAGGTCGCGCGCGACCAGGTCCGCGATGTAGGTGTTGGCGATGGCGATGAAATCGCCGCCCGGCGAGTAGAAGGGATCGAGGAAGACGCCGGCCTCGCCGGTGATCGCCCAGCGGTCGCGCGAGAAAAGGCGGCGGCAGCCGTAGGAAAACCGCCTGAAGTACGTGAAGTCCTGGAGCCTGGAACGCTTGCCCTCCAGGTCCGCGGCGAGGCGCGGCTGGTGATGGTGCAGCCAGGCCATCGCCTTGTCGAAGGTGTTCATGCCCTCGAGCGGGTGCGTGCGCGCATCCGCGACGATACCGACCGAATGCGAGCCGCAGGCCAGCGGGATCAGCCACACCCAGTAGCCGCGCCCGACCAGGTGGTTCGTCGACAGCCAGCGGGAGGGCGGGTCGCAGCGACCGAGCCAGGCTTCGTCCCCGGACCACTCGTCGACGTCGATCCTGGCGCCGATCCGGAACCAGACGGCGTTCGCATTGTGCGGACTGGCCGTTGCGAGGCCCAGCTTGCGCTTCAGGAGCCCGGCGCGACCGGAGGCGTCCACCAGCCAGCGGGTACGCAGGCGCTGGCTGCCGTCCGCCGTGTCAAAACCCACCTCGTGCGCCTGGCCGTCGCTGCCGACGGCGAGTTCGCGGACCGTCGAGCCCTCGAGGAAGCGGATGCCCGCGGCCCGGGCCCGCTCGCCGAGGAAGTTCTCAAACGGCCCACGGTCTATCTGGTAGCTGGGCGTCGACAGGAAACGGCTTGCGCCCAGCTCGGTCACCGCCTCGATGTCCCGGCGACCGTCCGAGAAGAAGAACCGGAAGCCGAACTTGTTCAGCTGGTGGCGGCTCAGGTGCTCGCGAAGACCGAGCACGGTGTCGAAATAATGGGCGGCGATTTCGACGGACGACTCACCCACCTTGTGGGTCGCCGCGGGGGCCGGGTGCCGCTGCCGCTCGAGGACCGTGATGCCCGCGTCGGGCAGGCGCTGCCGCAGCTGCAGGGCCAGCGTCAGGCCGGCGAGCCCGCCGCCCAGGATCGCGATGTCCTCGTTGCGGATCGACACGCCTTCAGGACCCCGCCGGCATCAGGTCGAGAGCCAGCAACAGCCGCGACGCGAGCGACACTTCCACGAGGCCGCGGCCGGCGGCCAGCGCCTCGAACAGCGGCAGGCAGGGCGCCATGCAGTTGCCGTCGACCAGCGCCAGGCTGGCGGGGCGGGCTGGCGTGACTTCCTCGGGCTGGCCGGTGCGGACGCGCCAGGCCAGGCGGGCTCGCGACGCCGCCGTCCGTTCTGGCGACAGGACCAGCGCGGCCGCCAGCAAGCCCCGGCTCGGCACGATGGTCGCCATCGGGCCGCGGGCCTCGATGTCGTAGGCCACGTACAGCACCGGCGCGCCGTCGGTGGCCACCTGCGTGAGGGCCTCGAGCAGCCCCTCTCCGAAGGTGTCGTTGAAGGCGCTGATCGCGGTGTAGGGCGCGTAGCAACCGGTCGCGATGGTCCAGTAACCCGCCGCCGCGTTGTGCACCGAGTTGTGAAACCGGGTGGGCGAGGTCAGGGTGGGCGTTTCGGCAAGGGTCTGGCACATGTAGTCGCTGATGGCGAGGTCGCCGTGCGTGGAGGCGAAGACGCTGGCGATCCGAGACGCATCGACGGCGGCGCTCTCGCAGGCCCTGGCCGCCACCTCGAGCGAAATGGCGACCGTGTCCGGCGCCCGGCGGCGCTCCGTAGGCGGCAGCAGCGAAGGCGCCGGCCGGCGCGCGGGCTCGGCCGGAGGCGGCACCTCGCCGCGCAGGATGCCCGCGGCGCTCTCCCACCCCGGCATGCGCGACGCCCAGAACCCGATGCCGTCGATGAAGGCGCTGCGGGCGTCCGGCGCCGAACTCACGGCGAGCGCTCCCGGCCGAAAGCGAGCACGCAGTTGCTCCCGCCAAAGCCGAAGGACTCCGAAAGCGCATAGTCGATCGAGGCGGCTTCGTTATCGAGCCGGATCTGCGGTCCGCAGGCCGCGTCCAGGGTCGTGGAGTTGAGCGTGCCCGGCGCGAAGCCTTCTTCCATTGCCAGCAGCGTGATCACTGCCTCCAGGATTCCCGCGGCGCCCAGTGCGTGGCCGGTCCAGCCCTTGGTCGAGCTCGCGCGGGTCGTGGCGGGAAACATGTCCGCCAGCAGGCGCGCCTCGACTTCATCGTTGCGTGCGCTGGCGGTGCCGTGCAGGTTCACGTAGCCGACCTGGTCCGGCCGCAGTCCGGCGCGCGCCAGCGCCTGCTCGATCGCCAGGCGCGCACCAAGTCCCTCGGGGTGGGGGGAGGACATGTGGTGGGCGTCGCTCGACTCACCGTAACCGAGAAGCCACGGGCCGCTGTCGCCGTCGCGCTCGAGCAACGCGAAGCCGCCCGCTTCCCCGAGGCTGATGCCGCGACGGGCCACGTCGAAGGGCCTGCAGGGCTCCGGCGACACCAGCTCCAGCGAGCCGAACCCGAACAGCACGCTGCCGCAGAGGGTGTCCACGCCGCCGACCACCGCGGCGTCTGCCAGGCCAAGCCGGAGGAACCTCTCGGCCTGGGCAAAGGCCTTGGCACTCGAGGAGCAGGCGGTCGCGACGGTCCCGACCGGCCCCGCGAGGCCCAGCGCGTGCTGTACGAAATCACCCAGCGAATGCGGCGTGTGCACGATCGGCCGCCGCAGGTCCTGCGGATAGCCGCCGTCGGGCGCAAGGCGGCTGTAGGCTTCCTCGCTGGCGCCAATGCTCGAGGTCGAGGTGCCCAGGACCAGCGCGACGCGCGATGCGCCGTAACGAACGCGCGCGCTTTCGACGGCTTGCGCGAACCCGTCCGCCTGCAGCGCCAGCCAGGCCAGGCGGTTGTTCCGGCACTCCCATTCGCCGAACCGCGCGGGCAGCGGCGCTTCCTCGAGCCCCGCGACGCGGCCTATCCAGGTGCTCATCGGCGTCCCGGTGAAATCGTTGGGCCTGAGCCCGCCGCGACGGTCGCGAAGCGCGGCGGCGTGCGCCGCGCGGCCGCGGCCCAGCGCCGAGCAGGCCGTGTACGAGGAGACGCGGACCGGCGGGATCCTCGGGACGCGGCCCGCCCGGCCGGCGTCCGCGGCGTGGGAGCCGCCCTGGAATTCGTCGTTGGCGCCGGTCACCGAGAATGCTGTTGGATGTGAGCCGAGAGCGAGCGAAGCGACGAGAAGATCCGGCGGTTTTCCTCGTCTTCGGCGCGTATCTGGATGCCGTAGCGCTTGGCGATCTCGAGCGCGATCTCGAGCGCGTCGATCGAGTCGAGGCCAAGGCCCTCGCCGAACAGCGGGGCATCGGGATCGATCTCTTCCGCCGCCACGTCCTCGAGGTTCAGGGCCGACACGATCAGCTCGGCAAGCTCGCGTTCTGCGGAAGTGTGCTGGAAAGCGGGCATTGTTTCGATTTCTCTCGGGTGGCGGCACGCATACGCGATTATCACTCGAGTATATCTTGCCCTCTTGGGAACCGGCTAGAATCGAGAGCCCTCACCGCCGGACCATGGACACGATGAACCCGACTCGCTGGAAGGGAGCACAAGTGCCAGTCGTGCTCTTCGACTCCCTGGACACCGCCTGACAGGATGCCAACGAAAAGGGAAATGCACCGGCGTCCCGTCGAGTACGCGTCGGCAGAGCTTGCCAGGCTGGACCGGGACGTTCTCGGCGCGGTCGCGTTTGGCGAGTTCGCGGGTGACGCTGACCCCCGGATCCTGCACGTTCGCCTCGCGGTTCCCGGCGGCGGCGGCGTGGTCGAGCTCTGGCGGGGTGCGGGACCCGTCGAGCAGGGCGCCGAGGGACCGATCCGCTACGCCCACGACGGCAACCTGCTTTTCGGCATCCTCGAGCTGGACGAGCGGCAATATGACGGCGTCCAGGCGGCGGCCCAGGCCGCCTACGGGGCCGTCGAGGCGTTTCACCGGCGCCGCGACCAGAAGCACCTGCTGCGGATGTGGAACTACATCGGCGACATCAACCAGGGGTCGGGGGACGAGGAACGCTACAAGCAGTTCTGCCTGGGCCGGTCACGTGGCTTCGCGAATGTACCTGAGCGGGCTTTCCCGGCCGCGACCGCGGTCGGCCGGCGTGACGGCCTGCCGCTGCTGCAGCTGTGCTGGCTGGCGGGCCGCGAGGCCGGCAGGCCGGTCGAGAACCCGCGGCAGGTCGAGGCCTATCACTACCCGCGGCAATACGGACCGGCGCCGCCGAGCTTCTGCC
>DATHZW010000315.1:0-2009 GCA_035458405.1 Steroidobacteraceae bacterium
GAGGGATGCGCCGTAGGCGCACTATCCCACCCTCTCCGCCAGTCAATGAAAAAGGGTCCCGCAGGGGCCCTTTTTCATTGACTGGTGAGGGAACGTGGACGAACCCACAAGGGTTCGACCAGCGGGCACCGGGTGCCCGCGCAGGACAGTGCCGCGAAGCGGCACTGGTCCCGAGCGGGAGCGAGGGATGCGCCGTAGGCGCACCATCCCACCCTCTCCGCCAGTCAATGAAAAAGGGTCCCACAGGGGCCCTTTTTCATTGACCGGTGAGGGAACGTGGACGAACCCGCCGGGGTCGACCAGCGCCAAGACGGGTCGCCGCTGGCGGCGGCGGCGGCGGTTGACGCTACACTATCCCCACCTTACGATGCCCTGAGCCGTGAGGTCCTCGCCGATTGAGCGGGGAACGTTCTCGAACATTCCCTCGGTTACCATGGTGGCTCGCGTCGGTTCCTCCGCGACGATCAGCCGTGAATTCCGCCAGGCCCGGAAGGGAGCAACGGTAGCGGTGACATCGGGTGCCGGAGGGGTGCTGGCGCGGGCCGCCGCCCCGACCACCCACCGGGCAAGAGGAAACGCCGGACCCGCATGAGCTACCTGGTCCTTGCACGCAAGTGGCGTCCCCGACGCTTTGAGGAACTGGTCGGCCAGGAGCACGTGCTGCGTGCGCTGGTGAACGCGCTCGATTCCGGGCGGGTCCACCATGCTTTCCTGTTCACCGGCACGCGCGGCGTCGGCAAGACGACCATCGCGCGGATCCTGGCCAAGTCGCTCAACTGCGAGGCCGGGGTCACCTCGAAGCCCTGCGGCGAGTGCGCCGCCTGCCGCGAGATCGACGAGGGTCGTTTCGTCGACCTGATCGAGGTCGACGCGGCGTCGCGCACCAAGGTCGATGACACGCGTGAACTGCTGGACAACGTCCAGTACGCGCCGACGCGCGGACGTTACAAGGTGTACCTCATCGACGAGGTGCACATGCTCTCCGGCCACTCGTTCAATGCATTGTTGAAGACGCTGGAAGAGCCGCCGCCGCACGTCAAGTTCCTGCTGGCGACCACCGACCCGCAGAAGCTGCCGGTGACCGTGCTGTCGCGCTGCCTGCAATTCAACCTGAAGCGTCTGCCGCCGTCGCTGATCGCGGAGCGGCTGCGGAAGATCCTGGAGGCGGAGCAGGCCGAGTACGATCCCGGAGCCGTCACCCTGCTGGCGCGGGCCGCGGACGGGAGCATGCGCGACGGGCTCTCGCTGCTGGACCAGATGCTGGCATTCGGGGGCGGAAGGGTCGGCGAGGCCGACGCGAGGGCGATGCTGGGGACCATCGAACGTCACCACGTCTCGCGGTTGCTCGACCGCCTGGCCGATCAGGATGCCGCCGGGCTCATGGAGTGCGTGGCGGCGATGGACGAGCAGGGCCCTGACTACGCCCAGGTGCTCGACGAGCTGGCGAGCCTGCTGCAGAAGATCGCCCTGAAACAGGCGATAGAGGGACTGCCGGCCGACGAGATCTGGGGTAACGAGGAACTCGACGGCTTCGCCCGACGGATATCCGCCCAGGACCTGCAGCTGCATTACCAGATCGCGATCCTGGGCCGGCGCGACCTGCCGCTGGCGCCTGAGCCGCGCGGCGGATTCGAAATGGTCCTGCTGCGGATGCTCGCGTTCCGGCCCGCCGATCCGGATGATCGGCAGGAGCCGCCGGCCGGCTCGCGGCGGCCGGCCGGCCGGGCCGGCCAGTCGCCGTCCGGATCGCCGAAGCCGGCCGCATCCGCGACCCCTGCCGTCGATCTCGCCGACTGGCGTGCCGTCGTTGACCAGCTGGGGCTGCAGGGCGCCGCCCGCCAGTTGGCCACGCACCTCAAGTTTTCCGGCCTGGATGGCGACGTGCTGCGGCTCACGCTCGATGCGAGGGGCCAGGCGATGCACACGCGGCAGCTCGAGGACCGCGTCGCACAGGCGGTCTCGCGCCTTCTTGGGCGCAGCCTGCGCCTCGAACTCGAGGTCGGCCAGGG
>DATHZW010000316.1:0-5035 GCA_035458405.1 Steroidobacteraceae bacterium
TCCGCACCCTCGCGCCGGAAGATGCTGCGCAGCATGCTGTAGCGGTGGCGCCGGATCTCGCCCACGGTCCGGACGACGCGCGACAGCGGGACACGCAGCACCAGCAGGGCGTGCGACACCAGCATCAGCGCCGCCTCCAGCGTCTCCGGGACCACCTCGGTCGCGCCGGCCGCATGCAGCTGCTCGAGCCTGGCGTCGTCGGCCATGCGCACGAGCAGCGGCACCGCGCCGTTCACGCGACGGATCGCCTTGACGATGTCGAGCGCCCGGTCGGGATCGGAGAAGGTGATGACGACCGCGCTGGCGTGCTCGAGCCCGACGGCGGACAGGACCCGCTCGTCGGCCGCATCGCCGTAGATCACCGGCTCGCCCGCCTCGCGGGCGGTGCGGACGCGGAAAGGGTCCAGGTCCATCGCGAGGTACTCGAAGCCCTGCGACTCGAGCACCCGGCCGACGTTCTGGCCGACCCGCCCGAACCCGCAGAGGATGACGTGCTCGCGGTGGGCGAGCGCGTCGGTGGCCGCCTCGGTCCGCGACAGGGCCGTCTCGACGGGGCCCTTCTCGCGCAGCAGGTAGCGCGCCAGCCTCTTGTTGTGCCGGATCAGGAACGGCGAAAGCACCATGCTGAGGGTGATCGCCGCCAGCAGCAGCTGGGTGAGGTCCTGGCTGATAAGCCTGTTCTGCAGCAGCAGCGCGATCAGCGCGAAGCCGAACTCGCCGCCCTCGCTGAGCACGATCCCGGTCCGCAGCGCCTTGAACCAGTTGCCGGCGTAGCGCCGGGAAACCATGGCGACGACGCCCGCCTTGAGGACGAGCAGGCCGACCAGCAGGCCGCTGACCACCAGCGTCTGCTGCGCCAGCAGCCCGGGATCGAGCTGCATGCCGACGGTGACGAAGAACAGGCCGAGCAACATGTCGCGGAACGGCCGGATGCCGGCGTCGACCTGGTAGCGATACTCGGTCTCCGCCAGCATCATCCCGGCGAGGAAGCCGCCCAGGGCGAGGGACCGGCCCACCGCGTGGGTGGCCCAGGCGGCCGCCATGGCGACGAAGAGCACCGCCAGCGTGAACAGCTCCGGCGTGCGGCTGCCCGCGATTTCGTGGAACAGCGGCCGCAGCAGCCACCGGCCCGCCGCCAGCACGATGGCCAGCGCCGCCGCGCCCTTGGCCACGGCCGCCACCACCTCCGCCACGGAATACTCGGACCCGGCCGCGCCAATGACCCCGGCCAGCGCAAGAAACGGCACGAAGGCCAGGTCCTGGAACAGCAGGATGCCGAAGGACAGCCGGCCGTGGGTGCGGTTCAGCTCGCCCTGCTCGGTGAGCTGCTGGATGACGATCGCCGTCGAGGACATCGCGACGGCGCCGCCGAGGACGATCGCTACCGCGGGCGGCGAGCCCAGCCACCAGGCGATGCCCCCGAAAGCGGCCGCCGTCAGCGCGACCTGGGCGCTGCCCAGGGCAAAGACCTCGTTACGCATCGCGATCATGCGCGGCAGCGAAAACTCGAGTCCGAGCGTGAACAGCAGGAACACGACGCCGAATTCGGCCAGGGTGCTGGTGGTTTCGTTGTCCTCGACCCAGCCGAGGGCGTGCGGCCCGAGCGCGGCGCCGACCACGAGGAAACCCAGGACCGGCGGCAGGCGCAGGCGACGCAGCGACGCCACCACCAGCAGCGTCGCCGCCAGCAGCACCAGGACGTCGACCAGCACGCTGTCAGCCATTCATCCACCCGTCCGCAATCGTTGCGCTACATGTTGGCGGCGCGCGGGGCGACAGGCAACAGCACTGCTACCAGCAGCCGGCGATCGCCTGCTAGCATCGGGACGGCGGAAACCCACAGTCATGCACCTCGAAACCCACGACACAGCGGAAGGCCGGCTCCTTGCCCTTGGGGGCCGCTGGACCGTGGAAAACGTCTCGACCCTTGAAAAGACCGTCGCAGGCGCCGCCGCGGCCGGCCCCGCCGCGGTGACGATCGACACCGCCGGGGTCGAGGCGCTGGACCTGACCGGGGCCTGGCTGTTGCGGTCCCTGGAGGGGCGCCTGGCCGCGGCGGGAACCCGGGTCAGCTGGAGGCCCGCGCGACCGGAGCAGCTGGCGTTCATCGACGAGGCGGTCAGGCGGGGCCCGACCCTGCACGAGGAGCACGAATACCGCCTCAGCGCGATGGTGGTGCCGCTGCAGACGGTCGGCCGACTGACGATCAAGGCGCGCAACGACCTGATCGAGCACCTGGCGATGTTCGGGGCGGTCGTCACGGTCCTGTTGCGGGCGCTGTTCAGCCCGAAGCGCCTGCGCCTGCCCTCGGTCGTGCGGCACGTCTACGAGACCGGGGTGTCGGCCATCCCGATCGTCGCGCTGATCGCCTTCCTGATCGCGGTGATCGTCGCCTATATCGGTGCGCAGCAACTGACCAAGTTCGGCGGCGAGATATTCGTCGTCGACCTGGTCACCATCTCGGTTCTCCGGGAACTCGGCGTGCTGCTGACCGCCATCATCGTGGCCGGCCGGTCCGGCAGCGCCTTCGCGGCCGAGATCGGCGTGATGAAGCTCAACGACGAGGTGGACGCGCTGCGGGCGATCGGCATGGACCCGGTCGAGGTGCTGATTCTGCCCAGGGTGCTCGGGCTGGTCATCGCCCTGCCGCTGCTGACCGTGGTGGCCGACGGGATGGGCCTCGCCGGCGGCGCGCTGCTGTCCTGGTCGCTGGTCGACATCACTTTCACGCAATACGTGGAGCGGGTGAACGAGTCGATTTCCGCGACGACTTTCTGGGTCGGGATCATCAAGGCGCCGGTGTTCGCATGGGTCATCGCCCTGGTGGGCACCATGCGCGGCATGCAGGTCCGTGGCTCCTCGCGCGAGCTCGGCCGGCTCACCACGGTCGCGGTCGTGCAGTCCATATTCATGGTCATCCTGTTCGACGCCATTTTCGCGGTGATCTTCATGGAGCTCGACATCTGATGACGCCGGTCATCTCCGTGCGCGGGATCGTCAACCGCTTCGGTCACCAGCTGGTGCACGACGGGATCGACCTGGACGTCATGCCGGGCGAGATCTTCGGCATCGTCGGCGGCTCGGGCTCGGGCAAGTCGGTGCTGCTGCGGACGATGCTGGGCCTGCAGGTGCCGGAATCCGGCACCGTGGAGATCGACGGGCACCAGGTCACCACGGCCTCGGGCGGCGAGCTGCTCGACGTCAAGCGCCGCTATGGCGTGACCTTCCAGCAGGGGGCGCTGTTCACCTCGCTGACGGTCGCCCAGAACGTGGAACTGCCGATCGCGGAGTACTACGACCTCGGCGAGACGACCCTGCGGGAGCTGGCGGAACTCAGGATCCGCATGGTCGGCCTGCCTGCCGACGCGGCGGACAAGTATCCGGCGCAGCTTTCCGGCGGCATGGTCAAGCGCGCCGCCCTGGCGCGGGCGCTGGCACTGGACCCGGTGCTGCTGTTCCTCGACGAGCCGACCTCTGGCCTCGACCCGATTTCGGCGGCGGCCTTCGATCACCTTGTGCTCTACTTGCAGACCAGCCTCAAGCTGACGGTGGTCATGATCACGCACGACCTGGACACGATCTTCCGCACCTGCAACCGGGTGGGCGTCATCGTCGATCACCGCATGATCAGCGGCACGCTCGACGAAATCGTCCGGCACGAGCATCCTTGGATACAGGAATACTTTCACGGCGAGCGCAGCCGCGCGGTGCAGGAAAGGCGATGAACGATGGATAGGGACGCAAATTACGTCGCGGTGGGTGCCTTCGTGCTGCTGTTGCTCGCGATGGCGGCCGGCTTCGTCCTCTGGTATTCGGAAACGGGCGATCGCAGGAGTTACCAGCGCTACGAGATCTATTTCGACGGCAGCGTCTTCGGGCTCTCGCAGGGCGGCTCGGTGCGTTACCTCGGCGTCGCGATCGGGCGGGTCACCCGGATCGAGCTGGATCCGCGCGATGCCAGCCGCGTGCGCGTCGTCGCCGACATCTCCGAGGACACGCCGATCGAGGACGACACGGTGGCCCGCCTCGCACTGCAGGGCGTCACCGGGCTGCTGTTCATCGACCTCAAGCCGGCCGACCCGGGCAAGCCGCGGGAGCAGCCGGTGCCGAGCATCCAGTACCCGGTCATTCCCTCGGAGCGGTCCGACTTCGACGTCTTCGTCAGCAGCCTGCCGGACGCGGTAGCCAAGGCTTCCGAGACCCTGAACCGCCTGAACGCGATGCTTTCCGATCGGAACATCGGGGCAGTCACCGATGCGCTGGGCAGCATCGAGGCCGCGGCGGCCCAGCTGCCCGGCACGATGGAACAGACGCAGCGGCTGATGGCGGAGCTGCGGGGCGCGGCGGTGGAGATGCGGGGCGCGGCCACCGATGTGCGCGCGCTGGCGGCCGATGCCGGCCCGGAGCTGCGAGCGGCGATCAGGCGGTTGGGCGCGGCGGCCGAGAGCGCGGCGAAAATGACGGCGCGGCTGGACAAGCTGGTCGCCGACAACGAGGACAGCGTATCGCGCTTCGCCGACGAGGGCCTGACGGAGATACAGGTGCTGGTTCGCGACATGCGCGAGGCATCGCAGGCCATTGAACAGCTGGGTCGGCAGCTCGAGGCAGACCCGTCGCAACTGCTTTACCAGCCGGCGACCCGCGGCGTGGAGATTCCGCCATGAGACCGACCATCCTGGCCGCAATGGCCATCCTGCTGACCGCCTGTGCCGGCGGCCTGGAACGCAACGCGCCCGAGCCGGCGGTCTATCGCCTGACGACGCCGGCCGTCCAGGGCGGCGCGCCAATCGCAGCCGACCTGCAGGTGCTGCGGCCGGTCGTCGCGCCGGGCCTGGCGACCGACCGGATCGCGACCGCGTGGCCGGGCAACCGCATCGACTACTACGCCGGAGCCCGCTGGAGCGACGAACTCGGGACGATGGCCCAGGGCACGCTGGTCGACGCGATCCGGTCCGCGGGGCGAGTGCGCCTCGTGGAGGGCGACCCCGGCCACTTCCGGGCGACGCACGTGCTCGGCGTGGAGATCGTCAGGCTC
>DATHZW010000317.1:0-2011 GCA_035458405.1 Steroidobacteraceae bacterium
GCGCCAGCACGAGGGTCAGCTCCAGGCTCAGCAGCAGCGCCAGCGCAAGGCAGCCCGCCGCGATGCGTGGCCACGCCGCGGCAGGCGACAGGAAGCGCCGCAGGACCCAACGTGCCGCCAGCGCGCTGACCACCAGCATCAGGGGGATTTCGGCCAGCTCGGCGACCCGTTCCCCGACAGCGGGGACGAGCCAGGCCACGCGCATGGCGCCTAGGGCGAACCCTGCGGCAAAGACGACTGCGAAATAGGCGACGCCAGCGCGAATTACCCGCGCGAACATTCAGTCGACGCCGACCTGCCGGTTCCAGCGATCGAGGTCATCCTCGACGGCGGCGAGCTTGCGATCGATCTCCGACAGGGCCGGCAGCCAGCTGGCCGAAGGCCGCTGGCGCGACAGGTCGGCCAGGTCCTTGTGCGCCTGCGACACCGCGGGCGCGAACAATTCGGACTCGACGACGGTCATGCGACTCGCCCCGCCCGGACCCCGCCTGACCAGCGCGTCGACCTCGAGCTGCGCCATCAACTCGTCCAGCGCCACCAGCGCATCGCTACCCGGGAGAATGGTCTGCCGAATGCCCAGCAGGGCGGCCAGTCCCGCAATGCGCTGCCGGTACTGCTCGAGCGACTCGCGACAGTGCTCGGGCCCGACACCCAGGGGTGTCATGGCCGGCCTCGGCGATAGGAATCATTCTCAGTTGTGACCATCGTTGCCAAGGTAGGCCAATCGATGCCCGAGGCCCGTCCGGACTTTCCGCAGGAATTTTTTTTGAGCCCGGCAGCGGGCTCGCAGGTCAGTGTTTACCGAGGGATCCCGGGGGTCTGTCCGAATTGCGTCAGCGGCCAGCCGCCTCACCCAGGCCCTTTTCCGCCAGCCACTGTGCGTTATAGAGCCGCGACTGGTACTTGTGGCCGCTGTCGCAGAGGATCGTCGCGATGCGGTGGCCGGGACCGAGCTGTCGCGCAACCTGCACCGCGGCGGCCACGTTCACCCCGGCGGCGCTGCCGAGGAACAGCCCTTCCTCGCGCAGCAGCCGGTGCACCATCGCGACCGCTTCGACGTCGGTGACGTGCACCGCGTCGTCGATCGGGGCGTCTTTGAGGTTGGCGGTAACGCGCCCGATACCGATGCCCTCGGTGATGGAGCCCGGCCCCTCGGCCTTCAGCTCACCGAACTTCACCCAGCGGTACAGCGCGCTGCCCTGCGGATCCGCGAGCACCGTGCGCAGTGACTCCCCTCCCTGCTCCTTCAGGTAGGTGGCCGCGCCGCCGAAGGTGCCGCCCGTGCCGCTGGCCGCCACGAAGGCATCCAGCCGGCCTTCGCTGTCGTGCCAGATCTCGGGCCCGGTCGTCGCATAGTGGCCGTCGCGGTTGGCCGTGTTGTCGAACTGGTTGGCCCAGATTGCGCCATCGATTTCGGCGGCGCGCTGCCTGGCGACCTTCTGGTAGTGGTTCGGGTCGGCATAGGGCACGGGCTTGACGGTCTCGAGTTCGACGCCAAGGGTCCTGAGGATCTCGAATTTCTCGGGCGACTGGTTGTCGGGCATCACGATCACGCAGCGATAGCCGAGCGCGTGACACAGATGCGCAAGTGAAATGCCGGTGTTGCCGGCGGTTCCCTCGACGACGGTGCCCCCCGGCCGCAGGCTGCCATCACGCTGGGCCGCCGCGATGATCGCCCGCGCGGCGCGGTCCTTGACCGACCCGCCCGGATTCATGAACTCGGCCTTGCCGAGGATGTCGCAGCCGGTCTCCGCGGACAGGCGCGACAAACGTATCAGCGGCGTGTTGCCGACCGCGCCTGCAAATCCTTCAGCGATGCTCATGTGGCGAATCCTCCGCCGCCGATTGTCGCGGCTGGATCCGGGCTGCGGAAAGAACCGCGCGGCATATCGACCTGCCCGGACGTAATACCCTTCCTACGGCTCACTACTCACGACTCACTACTCACTACTCACCACTCACGACTCACCGCCACCACCTGCCCTTCACGACATCCCCGTCATCACCTGGT
>DATHZW010000318.1:0-2106 GCA_035458405.1 Steroidobacteraceae bacterium
GTGCCCCGCCAACCCGTTGCCGCAGGCCGTCGAGCGTGCTGCGGATCGCCGTCGGGTGGTGGGCGAAGTCGTCATAGACGGTGATGCCCGCCACGGCACCACGGACTTCCATGCGCCGTCGCACGCCCCGGAATTCGCCGAGCGCAGCGGCCGCGACCGCCGGGTCGACGCCGGCGTGGCGGGCGGCGGCCAGGGCCGCCAGCGCGTTGTCGACGTTGTGCAGGCCGATCAGCGGCCAGGATACCCGGCCCAGGGTCTCGCCCCGGAAGAGCACCGAGAACACCGAGCCGTCGGCCGACTCGAGGCTTGCCGACCAGTCCGTCGCCAGGCCCGGCCTGGCCGAGAAGCTCTCGCGGGGAGTCCAGCACCCCATCTCGAGGACTTCGTCCAGGTGAGGCTCGGCCGCGTTGCACAGCACCCGCCCGCTTGCGGGGATCATGCGCATCAGCAGGTGGAACTGGCGTTGGATCGACTGCACGTCGGGATAGATGTCGGCATGGTCGAACTCGAGGTTGTTCAGCACCGCCGTTCGCGGCCGGTAGTGCACGAACTTGGCCCGCTTGTCGAAGAACGCCGTGTCGTATTCGTCCGCCTCGACCACGAAGTGCACGCCGCCGCCGAGCCTGGCGGAGGTCGCGAAGTTGCCGGGGACGCCGCCGATCAGGAAACCGGGATCGAGCCCCGCCCGCTCCAGGATCCAGGCGATCATGCTGGTGGTGGTGGTCTTGCCGTGCGTGCCGGCGACTGCGATCGTCCAGCGCCCCTGCAGCACGTGCTCGGCCAGCCACTGCGGGCCGGAGGTGTACGGCATCCCGCTGTCGAGCAGGCGCTCGATCAAGGGGTTGCCGCGGCTCATGACGTTGCCGACCACGACGATGTCCGGATTCAGGTCGAGCTGCGAGGGCTCGTAACCCTCGATCAGCTCGACGCCGAGCGCCGCCAGCTGGGTGCTCATCGGCGGATAGACCGCGCGGTCCGAGCCGGTGACCCGATGGCCTGCAGCCTTCGCCAGGGCGGCGATGCCGCCCATGAAGGTACCGCAGATGCCGATGATGTGGACGTGCATCAGGCGCCTTCCGGGAACATGCGTGTGAGGATCGCAGCGCTCGCGACCACGTAGGTGAGCGCGATGGCGACGCCCGTGAACAGCCCCGTGTCCAGCGCCGAGCGGACGATGTGCCCGAAGACGAACACGTACCAGAGGATCACCGCCACGGACCCGGCCCACACCAGCAGCGCAAGGCCGTATATGTCGGCCGAGGGCTCCTTCAGCGTCAGCAGCAGGATGACGAAGGGCGACAGCAGCGCACCGGTCCCCAGCACCGCGCTGAGCGTCTGCCGGAGGCGATGCCGGCGGCCGGTGAACACCAGCAACAGCCAGATCGGCAGCGCCAGCAGCACGAGGTCCGCGGCCGTCCGGCTGAACAACTGGTCGGCGCCATAGAGCATCCACGACTGCACCGCGCTCAGCGCCGCGTAGGCCATCGCGGACATGACGACCAGGGTCGGCGAGTCGGGCAGGCAGCCCGGGTCCCGCCGCCACAACGCGATGTCCCAGAAAGCCTTGAGAAGTGCCTGCATCCGTCCGCCTTGGGATGTGCGCCCGCGAACCGCATAATGGCGCGCTTCGCCGGATTGTAGCCAAGTCGCAGGGTGACCGTGGAACGCTACCAATTACTGGACACGCCAGAACGCTTTGCCGACGTCATGGCCGGACTGAACGCCAGCGCCAGCTGGTCGCTCGACACGGAGTTCATCCGCGAACGGACGTATTTTGCGCGGCTGTGCCTGGTCCAGGTGGCGGTCGGCGGGCGGATCCTGCTGCTGGACCCGCTGCAGGTCGAGAATCTCGAGCCGCTGGCCGCGCTGCTGCGCGCAGCCACGGTCCGCAAGGTCGTCCATGCCGCGCGCCAGGACATAGAGGTCCTCCTGCCCCTGACCGGCACGCCGATGGCCCCGGTCTTCGATACCCAGACCGCTGCCGGCCTGCTCGGCTTTCCGGCCCAGATCGGCTATGCGGATCTGATGCGGCAGCTGCTGGGCGTCGAGCTGGAGAAGGGCCATGCACGCACCAACTGGGCGGCCCGGCCGTTGAAGCCCGAGCAG
>DATHZW010000319.1:0-5534 GCA_035458405.1 Steroidobacteraceae bacterium
GGGCTGGGCGCCCGCGCCGCGCTCGCCCATCGCGGCGCGACGCGCGTCGACCGGGTCGTCCAGCTGGGCACGCCGAATCGCGGCGCATCCGGGACGATCAAGGCGCTGCGCGGGACTTACTCCCTGGTCCGCCGGCTGGCGCTGCTGGACCTGGCGCACGGCGCGCGGGAACTGGCCCGCGACGTCTTCTGCACGCTGCCGGGCCTGGTCGAGCTGCTGCCGGGGAGCGGGGACTGCGAAGGCTTCGACCCCTTCAAGGCCGGCGACTGGCCGAAAGGCCCGCGGCCGAAGGCGGCGTTGCTGACCGCGGCCCGCAACACGCTCGCGGACCTGCCCGCGCCCGACGAGCGGTTTGCGCTGATCGCGGGATCGGGCCACGAGACGCTGACCGGCGTGCGGGTACGCGACGGCGAGATGGCATTCAGGCGTTCTGACGAAGGCGACGGCACCGTGCCCCTCGCGCTCGCCAGGTTCGACGGCCTGGCGACATGGATCACCTCGCGCCAGCATGGGGCGATGCCGGGCGACGAAGCGGTGACGCACGCGGTCGTCGAACTGATCGAACGGGGCGACACGAGCCTGCTGCCACGGGAGCCTGCCGCCGTGGCCAGGCGCGGGCGCTGGCTCGCCGAGGAGGAGCCCGATGCGGCGGGAGAGAAGCTGTTCTGGGACGACCTGGCATCGGTCGAGCAGCGGCAGTTCCTGCGCGAGTTCGTCGCCGCGCCGGATGGCGACGCCCGCGGCGCCGATCAGCCGGCACCTGCCGGCACCGCCGTCGACCCGGTCGAGCTCGCGTTCGAGGTCGGCAACGTCACCAACGCCGGAGCCGGCGCAATCGTCCTCGGCGTTTTCAGCAACGTCGAGCCGACCGGCGCGGCGACCGCGGTGGACGAATTGCTCGGTGGCGCGATCAGCGACCTCAGCCGGCGCCGGGCCATCGCCGCGGCCGCCGGTGAGGTGTTCATCCTGCCCGCCGCGAATCCCCGCCTGCGCGCGAACTACGTGGTGCTGGCGGGACTCGGCAACTTCGGTCGCTACGGCGCGGAGGTCCAGCGACTCGCCGCGGCCAACGTGACCCGGACCCTCTCGCTCGCGGGCGTCGGCGAGTTCGCGCTGGTGCTGTGGGGCACCGCCTCCGGCGTGCCGCCGGCACACGCGGCCCTGTCCCAGCTCGCGGGCATGCTCGAGGCGCTCGCCGAGCTTCCGGCCGGGCAGCGTCCCCGGCGCGTCACCTGGGTTTCCCGCAGCCCGCGGCGGCTGGCTGCGGCCCACGCGGCGATGCGCATGCAGCTCGAGACGGATGCCCGGACCGCGCTGGTGCGGCTGGGGGCCCTGCCCGTCACCGCGCCGCGCCGGGCCAAGGCCGCGGCGCCGCCGGCGTCGCCCATGTCCAACCTGTTCGTGCAGGAGCACGGCCAGGAACTCCGGGCGGCATTGCTCGGCGCAACCCCCAAGGCGACCGCGCTCGCCGCCGCCCGCAAGCTCGAGTTGCGCGAGCTCGACCGGCACCTCGACTCGCTGGGGACGGAACTCGACGCGGCCGACGTGCGCGATTTCGGCCAGCGGCTGGGAGAGTTGCTGCTTCCGGAAGCGACGCGTGAGGCCCTGCAGGTCGTGCGCGACGCGCCGCTGGTCATCGTGCATGACCGCGCGGCGTCCCGCTGGCCCTGGGAGACCCTGTCGATCGACGGCTGGGAACCGGCCGCGTCTGCCGGACTGTGCCGCCGCTACGCGGTCGACGACATGTCGGTTGCCAAGTGGCGCGAGGAGAGGCGCGTTTCTCCCCGCCTGGAGGTGCTGCTGGTCGTCAATCCGACCGAGGACCTGCCGGGCGCGGAGGAGGAAGGCCGCCGTGTCGCCAGGGTGCTCGGCAACACCGATGCTCAGGTCACCGCGCTGTCCGGCACGAACGCGACCCGGGCGCGCCTGCTGGACGAGTTCCGCTCGGGCCGTTATGACGCCATCCACTACGCCGGCCACGCCTTCTTCGACCCGGCGTCACCGTCTTCCAGCGGCATCCTGTGCGCCGGCGGGCGCGTGCTCTCGGGCGCCGACCTGGCCTCGCTGGAGGCCCTGCCGGCGCTGGTCTGCTTCAACGCCTGCGAATCGGGGCGGCTGCGCCAGGCGACGCAGGTCCAGCGGGCGCTGAGCCGCAGCACCGGTTTCGCGGAAGCCTTCCTGCGTGGCGGCGTAGCCAATTTCATCGGCACCTGGTGGCCGGTATCGGACGCCGCGGCGGCGAAGTGCGCCGGCACGCTCTACGAGCGGCTCATGCGCGGCGCGACGATCGGGTCGTCGCTGAATGCCGCGCGCACTGCCGTCCAGCGGCTCGGCTCCGGGGACTGGGCCAACTACCTGCATTACGGCAGTCACGACTTTGTGCTGAAGAAGTGACGCCGGAGGCGCCAGGCACGCACCTGTCCCCGTGCCGGGACAGGTGGTCGCCTGGCAGCCGTTCGATCTACCAGTTGTATCGAACCCGGTAGGTGATGACCGTCTCGCCGTCCGTGGCGATCTTCACCGGGAATTCGATGGTGCGCGCATCCTTCTTCTCGTAGGACATCGAACTCGACAGCACCCGCCAGTTGCTCCAGCGATAGAGATTCTCGCGGACGGTGACCTCGACCGGCTGGTCCTTGTGGTTGCGCAGCTTGATCTCGAAGGCCTCCTCCATCACGCGGCCGCGGCTGTCCACGGAGAAGTCCGTCTGCCGCCGCTCGCCCACGACGTCGAAGGCGACGCCGAGCTTGACGCGCACGTCCTCGTCCTTGGGCGTGTGCTCGATCGTGTCCTCGCCGATGAACTCCAGGCTGCCGTCGGCGGGATCGAGCTGCGACACGCGGATCCGGCCGGCCGGCAGCGGCATGCCGAGCCCGGCCTGTCTGGCGTTGCGGAACTCGAGCCATACGTCCACCTGCGTGTTGGACGAGGGGCCGTAGTCGCGATCGATGATCGCCGAGCTTCCCCAGCCGAATCCCTGCGCGCCGTAGTAGACCAGTTTCTTCTGCGCCGGGATGCGCTTCGCCGCGTCGAACAGCTCGATCTGCTTGGTGGAATTGTTCGGCAGCGAGGTGGAACGGCCGAGCGTGTACAGGTGGTACTCGAAGAAGGACTTTTCCTGGAAGCCGGCATCCGCCTCCATGGTCATCGCGCGCATCGCGGCCTTGGGATAGGGCGGCGGCGCGGGCTGGGCGCGGTTGACCTCGCCCGCCACCAGCTTGAGTTTCGCGTCGTCATAGCCGACGCCCGACTGGTTGATGATGCTGACCCAGGCGCCGACGTCGAGATGGCCCGAATTGGCGTCCTTGCCCTCCGTAAACAGCAGGTTGTAGTCGGCCCACCATGTGATGCCGCCGGTCTGGTAGCTCACCCGCGCCTTCTGGGTCCCGCCTTTCGCGGAACTGATGTCCCATTCGAGCGTCGGCTGCGTGATCAACCCGCCCGGCAGCTCGCCGAAGCGCATTCCCGACCACTGGCGCAGCGCGTGCACCTGGCCGTCGTCGCCACGGATCACCAGGCCGTCGTAGGCCGACAGCAGCGTGCCGTCGAGCAGCTTGATGCCGTCGCCCTGCTGGCTTTCCACCGTCACCTTGCGGTCGACGTAGCGCGACAGCAGCTTCTGCGTGCTGACCAGGTCGAACTGGAAGTTCTGTTCCAGCACGCGCGTGCCGGAGGGATCGGTCAGCGACTGGAAGCTGACGGTCGTGGGATCGATCAGCGCGGCGACGTCGGTGAACTTCAGCAGCGAGCGTCCCGGCTTGAGGGCGAAGTCCCGCTCGACGCGCACCACGGCGTAGCCGGGCAACGAACTGGCGGGCGGCGTGCCCTGGCCAGGCAGCGGCCGGTACCAGTCGGCCGGTATGGCACCCGGCTGGGCCGAGCTGTAGACGGTGAGCGCGGTCTGGGCCGGCTCCGCCCGGGCTCCGGAAACGGTCATGGCGATGGCGATTCCGGCCATCAGGGCGGCTGAACGGCGGCGAATGCGTGTCATGGGACTCTCCTGTCCGGTCTGTTGACTAGAATAAACGCTCCAGCCGGCGCTGCCGGGTTAACCGAGGCGGGAAGACATGCAGGACGAGGAAACGAGGCTGGTCGCGGCGCGCTACCTGGCGGGCCTGTTGTCGCCGGCCGATGCGCTGCGGTTCGAGCAATCCGTCAGGGACGATCCCGACCTGCTGGAGCGGATGGGCCTCGGCGAGCAGATCGCGCGCGGCTCGCGGCTGGTCGACGTCGACCGGCTGGGTGTCAAACCACCCTGGTGGCACGACCAGCGCGTCGCCCTCGGCGCCGCCGCGGCCCTCGGCATCCTCGTCATCGCCTGTGCGTGGCTGGCCATCAGCGCAGGGATCGCCCGGGAACGCATGGCCATGCTGGAGGCCCGCGCGGAACAGGGCTTCCTCGCGCCACCGTCCACGACCCGGACCGCACGCGTGAGCCTGGAGTCCGGCGGCAACCTCAAGCTCGGCGGCGGTGCGCCCGAGCGCCTGGAGATCCGCATCGAGGCGCGCAGCAACAAGTACAACCAGTTCCGCGTCTCGGTGCTGCGCGACGACGGCACCGCCGTGCTGCACTTCGACCGGCTGCAGCGGGACACCAACGGCGAGCTGCGGTTCGCGCTGAACTCCACCCTGCTGCCGCCGGGCGGCTACGTGCTACGAATCGAGGGGTTCACCTGGCGCGGGGAGACGGAGCCGGTCGGCAGGATCCGCATGACCGTGACGCGTTAAGGGGTGCCAGGCACTTGCCTGGCACCTCCTACGCCTGGCGCAACGTCGAGATCGGCGGCTGGTTGATGACCGAGCGCGCGGCCAGCGTCCCGGCGCCGCCGACCAGCAAGGCCCCGGCGCCGATGCCGACGAGCCAGACGGTCGGGTCGAAGTGGTACTCGAGATTGAACAGCTCTGTCGCCAGGTACCAGCCGCCGACGCTCGCGCCGATCGCCGCCAGCAGGCCCGACAGCATCCCGAGCACCACGAATTCGGTCGCGACCCCGGCCAGCACGACCCGCCGGCTCGCGCCCAGCGTCCTGAGCATGGCGCTCTCGTAGGCGCGTTCGTCCCGTGTCGACTGCACGGCCGCCAGCAACACGGTAATGCCGGCGAGCAGCGTGAACAGGAACACGTACTGCACCGCGAGCGAGGCCCGGTCGCCCACCGCGCGCACCTGTTTCAGGATGGCCTCGATATCGAAGATCGAGACGCTGGGAAACTGGCGCACCAGCTGCACCAGCGAGCGCTTGCCCGCCTCGTCGAGGTTCAGCGCCGTCAGCCAGGTGCCGACCATGCCGTCGAGCGTGCCGGGCGAGAACACGAGGAAGAAATTCGGCCGGAAAGTGTCCCACTGGACCTCGCGAATGCTCGCCACTTCCGCGTCCAGCGGCTCGCCGGCGACGTCGAAGGACAGGGTGTCGCCGACCCGGATGCCGAGTTCCTCGGAATAGCCGTTGGCCACCGAGACCAGCCTGCGGCCCGCGTCCGCCTCGGTCCACCAGCGCCCGGAGACGATCTTGTTGTCCTCCTGCAGGTCCCTGGCCC
>DATHZW010000320.1:0-2577 GCA_035458405.1 Steroidobacteraceae bacterium
GAGCCCGCTCGCTTCGGAACATGCGGCCGACGACTACTACGGTGACCGGCAGGAACACCTCGACGCCACTAAGGCCGAGGAAGAAGATCGCGCCAAGAACTAGGGTCGCAAGCGCGGCGAGTGAGCGGCCAGCACAAGCCCTCTGAAGATCCGCGTGTCGATGATTCGATCGACTCGAATCGGCTTCAGCCGATTCTCGCCCTCCGGACAGACTCACTTCGCTCGCCTGTGCTGGTTCGCTTGGCGAATCGGTCCGTCCCTGGCCGCCACTTCCAACTGGGTCTGTCCCGGACGTCGCCTGGCTTGTCCAAAGTCGCACTCGCCATTCTCTCCGCGAGTGTCGTGGTCCGCCGGATCACGTCCTCCGGAAAGCCCATCTGGGTCATCAGCCGACGGAACCGCGGGTCCCGGCGCAGCGGATCCAGGCGCGGGTCCCAGGTCAGGAACACGAGCAGGGTCGAGCGTTCCGCGAAGGCACGGTCGAGCCACTCGAAGGCGATATCAGCCTCGCCGAGCGCTGCATGGATCGCTGCGCGGTCATAGGGCGAGGTGTATTCCTGCGCCGCGATGGCGTCGAGCTGCTGCAGGGCGAGCCGGGCTTCCTCGCGCTGGCCGGCGGCGGCAAGGCCCTGCGCCAGCGCTGCCAGCGCCCAGGCATCGCCCGGGCTTTCCTGCACGGCGGTCCGTAGTGCCGCCACCGCCTCCTGGTGCGCGCCCTGGCCCTGGTAGGCCCAGCCGAGGATGATGTGGACGAAAGCGCCCCTGCGGTTCATGGACAGCGCCTTCTGGCCCTGCTCGAGGGCCTGCCCGAAGCGGCGGGTCGCGTACAGGTGCCAGCCGTGGCAGGTGTTGACGCCGGTGCCGAGCGGGTCGAGCTTGAGGACGGTCTCCATCTCGGCCAGGGCGTCCTCGTCGCGGCCGACGGTCAGCAGGTAGTGCACGTAATCGTGACGGACGTTTGCGGCGCTGGGGTTCAGGGCAATCGCCCGCTCGAATTGCCGGCCGGCAGCCGCAAAGTCCCAGTCGTGGTGCAGCTGGACCAGCCCCAGGGCACCAAGAGCCTCGGCCCGCGAGTCATCCAGCGCCACTGCGTTCTGCGCCGCATCGCGCATCTGAGCGAACGCCTCGCCGGGCGGCTGCTCGGCGAAGAACGCACGAAAGTAGCGGGCCCGCGCCAACAGCGCCCAGGCGGGCCCGAACCCCGGCTCGATGGCGATCGCCTGCCCGAGGTACTCGATCGCCTCGATCAGGGACCAGCGTGTCAGCGCGTGGCTGCCGAGCATGAAGGCCTCGTAGGCGTGCGGGTCCAGGCGGGTCGCCTGGGTCAGCCGCGCACGCGCCGCCGGAGCGAGCCGGGCACCGATCTGCTCGGCCACCGCGGCGGCGACCTGGGCCTGCAGTGCCAGCCCATCCTCCATCCCGCCGTCATACTCGCGCGCCCACAGGTGCGAATCGCTCTTGGCTTCGATGAACTGGATAGTGATGCGCACGCGGTCGCCCTCGCGCTGCACCGCGCCCTCGACGATGGCGTCCACGTCAAGTTCGCGGGCGATCTCGGGGATGGGACGGACATCCTTGCGGTAGCGCGCGACCGACTGGAAGGAGACCACGCGCAGGGCGGCCAGCTGCCCGAGCTCGGTGATCACGGCCTCCGTCATGGCATCGGCCAGGTAGGCATGCTCGGCGGCCGGGGAATGGTTCTTCAGCGGCAGCACGGCGATGGCCCGGACGACCGGTGGCGCCAGGTCGCGGTCTGCGTACCACGCCGCCAGCGCCAGGAGCAGGGCCGCCAGGCCGAGGCCGCCCGGCAGCAGCCACCGGGGACGCCGCGGGTGCGCCGCCTGAGACTCCGACAGCCGAACCTCGCCGACCAGGCGATAGCCCTTTCCGACCACCGTGTGCAGGTACTCCGGGCTGTCCGGGTCGTCGCCCAGGGCCCGGCGGATCTTGCGGATGACGGTATTGATGCCGTGCTCTGTGTCGAGCACCGCGTGGGGGCCCCACAGGTGGCGGATGATTTCCTCACGGCTGACCAGCTCGCCGTGGCGTCGGGCCAGCAGGATCAGCAACTCCATCGGCCGGCGCTCGAGATGCACGGGCATGCCGCCGACGCGCAACTCGTAGCGGGCGACGTCAATCTCGACTGGATCTAAATGCCGAGCAGCCATCCTGGACCACCCCGACCGCACAACCCGAAGCAGTGTAGCGGTGGCCCGTGCCGGCGTCCAAGGAGCGTTTTACAAAAGCTTCACCCAATCTTTACCCGGCCTCCATTGCCTGCCCGGATCCGGTCGCCAAGACTCGGCTCACCCGATTGTGGGGGCAGTGAAGGGAGATACACATGTCGGTCAAGCACGCAATTGCCAGCCTGGCGCTGCTGGCGGGGTCCGTATTCGGTGCAACGGTGGCAGCCGACGAGCGGGCGTTCGACTATGTCCAGGTCCGGGTGCCCGGCTCGGTGAGGACGATCGCCTATGGCATCAACGCGGCGGGGCACGTCGTCGGCAACTACCTGGGCGAGGACGGGGTGGACGGCGCCTTCATCCTGCGGGGCGAGGACTACGAGACCTTCGTGAT
>DATHZW010000321.1:0-2073 GCA_035458405.1 Steroidobacteraceae bacterium
AACAGGTTCACGGCGACCTCGGTCGACCAGCTGCCGCACCACTTCGCGGCCTATTTCATGTACGGCCACCAGCTGTTGATCCCGGTCGCCGACCTCGACCGAACGCAGTTCCTGCTGGCCATCGGCGCCAACCCCGTCGTCTCCAACGGCAGCCTGATGACGGCCCCCGACGTTGCCAACCGGTTGAAGGCGATCCGGCACCGGGGTGGACGCGTGGTCGTCATCGACCCGCGGCATACGGAAACCGCCAAGCTGGCGGACGAGCACCACTTCATCCGCCCCGGCAGCGACGCACTGTTCCTGCTGGCCCTGTTGAACGTCATTTTCAGGGAAGGACTGGCCCGGCCGGGCAGGCTGCAGTCCGTGGCCAACGGCATGGAACAGATCGAGCGGCTGTGTGCTGACTACCCGCCGGAACGGGTCGCCGGGGTCACCGGGATCGCGGATGAGCAGGTCCGGCGGCTCGCCCGTGGATTCGCCGGCGCCGACTCCGCCGTTTGCTACGGCCGCATGGGGGCCTCGACCCAGCGCTATGGCGCGCTGACCCAGTGGTTGATCCAGGTCCTGAATTTCGTCACCGGCAACCTCGACCGTGCCGGCGGCGCCATGTTCACCCGCCCGGCGTTCGACGCCATTGGCCTTGCCAGCGGCATGGGGCAGCGCGGAGCGTTTGACAGGCGGCGGACGCGGGTGCGCGGCCTGCCCGAGTTCGGCGGGGAGTTCCCGGTTGCGGCGCTCGCCGAGGAAATCCTCGCCCCCGGCAAGGGCCAGATCCGCGCGCTGGTCACCTCTGCCGGTAATCCCGTGATCTCCACGCCCAACGGCCCGCAGCTGGAGAAGGCGCTGGCCAGCCTGGAGTTCATGGTCAGCGTCGACTTCTACGTCAACGAGACGACTCGCCACGCCGACATCATCCTGCCGCCGACATTCGCCCTGGAGCGGGACCACTACGACCTGATCTTCCACGCGCTGGCCATCCGCAATACGGCCAAGTACTCGCTGCCCCTGTTCGATCCGCCGCCGGACATGCGCCAGGACTGGCAGATCTTCGACGGACTTAAGAGCAGGATCGAGGCCCGCGACCCCGGGCGACGGGGCGGCTGGCGCACGCGTCTGGCGGCGAGCTGGCTGACGCCCCGCCGCAGCCTGGCGCTGGGCCTGCGCTTCGGGCCATACGGCCCGCGCTGGAATCCACTTGCCAGGGGCGTCACCTTGAGCCGCCTGGCCCGACAGCCTCATGGCGTGGACCTCGGGCCGCTAGAGCCCTGCCTGCCGGACCGCCTGGCATCGCCCGACAAGCGCATCGAGCTGGCGCCGCCGCCCCTGCTGGGCGACATCGACCGACTCAACTCGCTGCTGGCGCCGGAACGCGCCCCTGCCCCGGACCAGCTGCTGCTGATCGGCCGGCGCGACCTGCGCACCAATAATTCCTGGATGCACAACAGCCGGCGCATGGTGAAGGGACCGCCGCGCTGCACCTTGATGATGAATCCGCAGGATGCGGCGAGGCGCGGGATGACCGACGGGTCGTTGGCCCGGGTCGAGTCGCGCGTCGGCCGGGTCGAGATCCAGGTCGAGATCACCGATGACCTGATGCCCGGGGTCGTCAGCATTCCGCATGGCTGGGGACACCATCGGCCCGGCATTCGACTGGGCGTGGCAAGCGAGCATGCCGGGGTCAGCGTCAACGACCTGACCGACGAGACAGCCATCGACACCCTGTGCGGCAATGCGGCCCTGAACGGGATTCCCGTGTCCGTCCAGCCTGCCGAGCGTAGCGCCGCAACCGCCCTGGCCTGAGGCGCCAGGCGAGTGCGACGCCTCAGGCATCCGCTCGCGCCGCGTAGTGGGCGAACGTTGCCCTGGCGCGTGGCCCTTGCCAGCGCCTCGGCGGACGCAGTTGCTTCTCGCCCGGTGTGCCGCAGGTCCTGCAGCGGGGACGGAACTCGGTCAGCAGTCGTTCCGCGAATCCGCGGCCGGACAGCTGCGGCAGGTCGAGTTCCGCCCAGCGCCGGCAGCGGGGGCAATAGCAGGCCAGTTGATAACCGTGCCGGGACAGGTCCGACAGGGTCG
>DATHZW010000322.1:0-2257 GCA_035458405.1 Steroidobacteraceae bacterium
CGAACACGGCCCGCGCGGCCGGCGAGGACAGGTACTTCAGGAAGGCCGGCGCCTCCGGGCTGCCCGATCCGCTGACCGGGGCTGCGACGTAGCGGATCGGCGGGTGCAGCGATTCGTCGAACACGTCGACCACGCGTACCAGCGGCTCGGCCTTCGCGTCCGTCGCATAGACGATGCCGAGCGGCGTCTCGCCGCGCGCGACCAGGCGCAGCGCGGCGCGGACGTTGCCGGTCTGCACGAGGCGGTCGGCGACCGAAGCCCACAGGCCGAGCGACTCGAGCGCGGCCTTCGCGTAGCGCCCGGCCGGCACGGACTGGACGTTCGCCACGGCCAGGCGCCCGCCGTCGAGCGCGGCGGCCAGCGGCGCCGATGGCGACAGTCGCAGCGCCACGCCGCTGTCCCGCGGCGCGACCAGGACCAGCCGGTTGCCCAGCAGTGCGGCGGACTCGCCCACCAGCTTGCGGTCGGCGAGGTAGGCCATCCAGTCGAGGTCGGCGGAGATGAACAGGTCCGCGGGTGCGCCCTGCTCGATCTGGCGGGCCAGCGATGAGGTCCCGGCGTAGGAGAAGCGTACGACCTGTCCGGTCTCGCGTTGCCAGTTCGCACCGACCTCGTCGAGCGCGGTCTTCAGGCTCGCGGCGGCGAAGATGATCAGCGGCGAGCCATCGTTGGCGAGCGCGAGGCTGGGCGCAGCGAGCCCGGCGACCGCCAGGGCGCACATGACGATTGGGCGAAAAACTGAGAGGTTCGTCACGTTCGATCTGCATTATGAAAACCCGCGCAGTTTACCGGGGCCGGCGCGTCCCAAGGAAATTCATTAGCGCTCGACAAAGCCAATGTTGGACCGTATGTTTCTTCGATCGAGGCGGCCGATGTGGCCGCCATGGGAGCCAGTTCCTGCGGGGGGTTCGAGGATGAGCAAGTCGTTTCGTCGCGTGGCTTTTGCCGGCGCCGGTCTGGCGCTGAGCGTCTTGGCCGCCGTCTCGGTGGCGGCACCTGGCGACGCTGCCGCCGATCACAAGCCGTTCGTCGTTGGAAGTCACAGCTGGGAAAGCCAGCAGGCCTTCATCGACAGCGGCGCACGCTGCGGCGTCAAGCCGCTGGACGCGCTCGAGGCAGCACGAGTGGAGGAGAAGATCGGGCCGTACCTGCGCCAGCTGGCTCAGGGCGGGATGCTCGGCAAGGCCGGCGGCGGTGGCAGCAAGGGCAAGCCGCCCGGCGGCGGCGGGGGTAACACCACGCCTCCATCCCCGGCCGTGTCGGGCGGAGTCGTCAACGTCTACTTTCACGTCATCACCAACACCGATGGCGACGGCGCACTGACCAATAACCAGATAAACAACCAGCTGTCGATCCTGAATGCGGCGTTCGGCGGCACTGGCTGGAGTTTCAACCTGGTCAGCACGGACACAACGGCCAACAATTCCTGGTACACGATGGGCTATGGCACGGCTGCGGAGTCGCAGGCCAAGGCGGCACTCCGCAAGGGATCGGCCGATGACCTGAACATCTACACCGCCAACCTGGGCGGTGGGCTGCTGGGCTGGGCGACCTTCCCGTCCAGCTACGCCAGCAACCCGAGCCGCGATGGCGTGGTGATTCTCTATAGCTCCCTGATCAAGGGTTCCAACGCGGCTCCCTACGATGAGGGCGATACCGCAACCCACGAGGTCGGCCACTGGATGGGGCTGTACCACACCTTCCAGGGCGGCTGTAACGGATCCGGCGATTCGGTGTCGGATACGCCGGCCGAGCGCTCGGCGGCCTACGGTTGTCCGAGCGGCCGCGATTCGTGCCGCAGCCTTGCAGGCCTGGATCCCATCGAGAACTTCATGGACTACACCGACGACTACTGCATGGACCGCTTCAGCGCGGAGCAGGACGTTCGCATGGACGCGATGTTCTCGGCCTATCGCTACGGCAAGTAGTCCACAGCCTGGCTGCTGAACACGACGCCTCCGGCGCTTCGGCACCGGGGGCGTTTTTCTTTGCGAACGCAGCCAAATTGCGACGCCGAATCTCGTCGTCTGGCGAGTAGTAGTGGTTCACGAGCGCCGTTGCTAAATTGTATCTATATGGATACACTCCAAGTGGACTACCAGATCAAGCGGACGGACACCTTTGCCGCCTGGCTTCAAGACATTCGTGACCCTGTGGCGCGAGCGCGGATACTCATCAGGCTCGATCGAGCCAGGCTCGGCAACCTCGGGGATTTCAGGTCGGTCGGACGCGGGATCCTTGAAATGAGAATTCACTG
>DATHZW010000323.1:0-5067 GCA_035458405.1 Steroidobacteraceae bacterium
CGCGGAGAGCGCGGGAGCCCGCGAGGCCGACGTCGCACAAACCCGGGCCGTGCTGGCCCAGGCCCGCTCCGGCGGGGCCGCGCCGCGGGAAATCCTGCCGGAAAGCGCACTGACCAAGCTGGAACATCGCGCCGCGGTGTATCCCGCGGCCGCCGCGGCGCGCGGCGTGGAGGGCTGGGTCGCCGAGCAGTTTACGGTCGCGGCGGACGGCTCGACCCGCGACGCCGTGATCACTGAATCGAGCCCCGCCGGCGTGTTCGAGGACTCGGTGCTCGACGCCGTCCGGGCCTGGCGTTACGAGCCCAGGATCGTGGCGGGCAAGCCGATCGAGCAGCGCGTGGGACTCCGGGTCCGGTTCAAACTCGCGAACCGCTGAAACGAACCTCAGCCACCCGGCGATTCCGCCGGCGGACGCATTGCCTCATGGCGGCGCCCGAGCGCCACGGACACCAGGACCCAGGCGGCGGCCACGGCGGCGCCCAGCCAGGCGATTCCTGACAGGCCGAGCGCAAAGGCACGGATCACCGCGTCGTGGGCCGAGGCGGAAATCGCGTCGCCGCCACGGTAGACGACCGTGTCGATGAAGTTCTTCGCCTTGTACTTGGTCTCGCGGTCCACCGTCGTGAACAGCATCTCCCGGCAGGGTCGCGTCACGGCGTACTCACCCGCCCGCCGCGCGATCAGCACGGCCACCAGCGTGACGAGCGCCGGCTGGACCGCCAGCAGCACGAAGCCCGCGACCATCATCAGCGGGATGGACGGCAGCATGACCGCCACCCCGAAACGCGCGGTCAGGCGCCCCACCGCCAGCAGCTGCAGCACCACCGCCAGCAGATTGACCACCAGGTCGACGCGGCCGAGGAACGCGGTTCGCTCGCTGCCATCGGGGTAGAAGCTGGCCAGCAGCTCGGCCTGCTGCAGGTAGAGGAAAGTCGACACCGTCACCAGCAGGAACACGAAGACGCCGATCCCGGCGAGGTAGCCGGAGCGACCGACCAGGAGCGCGCCGGCAAACGGATTGCCGCCGATCGGGCGGCCCTCGCCCATCGCGCCGGACCGCGAACGGCCGGCGCTCCAGCGCATCAGGTAGCGCATGGGAAGCAGCGTGGCGCCGAGCAGCGCCGCCGACACCAGCAGCAGGTTGACGTCGCCCACCGCCGTCGCCAGCAACGCGGTCGTCCCGGAGCCGGTGATGGCGCCGGTGCTCGCCCCGCCGGCGATGAAGGCGAACATGCGCTTGGCCTGCTCGCGATCGAACAGGTCCGCCATGAAGCTCCAGAACACGGACACGACGAACAGGTTGAATACGCTGACCCAGACGAAGAAGACCCGCGCGGTCCAGACGTCGTCCGCCTGGACGCGAAACACGACCCAGAAGGCGAGCAGGTTCAGGATGAAGAAGCCATAGGTCCACGGCAGGAACACGGCGCGGCGGTAGCGGCCGCAAAGCCAGCCGAACAGCGGCATGGCAGCGAGCATCGTCAGGAAGGTGAACCAGAACAGGTTGTCCAGCGAACGGACGCCGCCCGCGATGCCCATGCTGTCCCGCAACGGCCGCAGGATGTAGTAGGCGGTGAACAGGAGAAAGTTGTAGGCGAAGGCGGCGCCGAGGGCCGGGACTTCCCAGGGCTGCAGCTTGATGAGGCGAGCGAGCGGCGCAGCAAGGGTTGCGCTTCGCATCACGCTCCCCCGGCGGCGCCGGCCTGGTCGAGCAGGAACGCGTACTCCTCGGCCAATTCGCGATAGCGCTGGAACCTGCCCGACTTGCCGCCGTGGCCGGCCTCCATGTTGGTCCGGAACAGCAGCGGATTGTCGTCGGTCTTGAGGCGCCGGAGCTTCGCCACCCATTTCGCGGGTTCGAAGTACTGAACCTGGCTGTCCCACAGGCCGGTGATCACCAGCATCGCCGGGTAGTCCTGGGGCGAGACGTTGTCGTACGGCGAATACGACAGCATGTGGCGATAGTCGCGCTCCAGCCTGGGGTCGCCCCACTCCACGTACTCCAGCGTCGTCAGCGGCAGGTCCTCGTCCAGCATGGTGGTAACGACGTCCACGAACGGCACGTGCGTGACAATGCCGCGATAGTCGCCCGGCGCCGCATTGGCGACAGCGGCCATCAACAGCCCGCCCGCGCTGCCGCCAGAGGCGAAGACGCGCTTCGGGTCAGCGTAGCCTTCGCGTACCAGGAAGCGCGTGACGTCGACGAAGTCGTTGAAGCTGTTGCACTTGTTGAGCAGCTTGCCCTGGTCGTACCAGTGCCTTCCCATCTCCTGGCCGCCGCGCACGTGGGCAATGGCGTAGACGAAGCCGCGGTCGAGCAGGGACAGCCGCGCGGAGGAGAACTCGGGATCCATCGACAGCCCGTAGGCGCCGTAGCCGTACTGCAACAGCGGCGCGCTGCCGTTGCGCTCGAAACCCTTGCGATAGACGATCGACACCGGCACCTGCGCGCCGTCGCGCGCCGTCGCCCAGCGATACTCCGTCGCGTAGTCCGACGGTTCGAAAGGGCCGAGGACCGGCTCCCGCTTGAGCAACTGCTTGCGCCCGGTGTCCACGTCGTAGTCGTAGGTGGAACGGGGCGTCGTCAGCGACGTGTAGGTGTAGCGGACCAGGCCCGTGTCCAGCTCGAGGTTCGCGCCCAGTTGCGCCACGAACGCCGGTTCGTCCGAGCCGATGAAGGAATCGTCGCCACCCGACCAGGGCCGGATGCGGACCTTGAGCAACCCGCCGGAGCGCTCGTTGATCGCCATGAAACGGGTGAAGACGCTGAAGTCCTCGACCGAGGCGTCCTCGCGGTGCCCCATCAGCTCGCGCCAGGCCCCGCGGTCGGCCTCGCTGCCCACCGGCACGTCGACGATGCGGAAGTTGGGTGCCCGCCAGTTGCTGCGGATGATCCAGCGCCCGGCAAAGTGATCCGGAAAGTACTCGTGCCCGTCCTCCTTGGCGAGCATCAGCCTGAAGCCGAGCGCCGGGTCGTCCGCGCGCGCGTAGCGCACTTCCGTCGCGTCGTGGCCGGCACCGAAGATCAGCAGGTATTTCTCGTCCTTGGTGTGGTCGACCGTCAGGTACAGGGACGGGTCCTCGAGCTCGTAGATGAGCGGGTCGTCCGCCGGCGGCGTCCCGAGCAGGTGGCGGCGGACACGATACGGCAGCAGCGTCTCGGGATGCTTCTCGACGTACAGCACCGTACGGCCGTCGGCGGCCCAGACCACGCCCGGGTCGAGGTGCTCGATGACCTCCGGCAGCAGCTCTCCCGTTTCGAGGTCCTTGAACCGCAGCCTGTACTGCCGTCGTCCGACGCGGTCCTCCGTATAGGCGATCAGCCGGTTCCCCGGCGCCACCGCGATGCTGCCGATCTCGAAGAACTCGGATCCCGCCGCCAGCGCGTTTCCGTCCAGCATCACCTCCTCGTCCGACTCGAGGCTCTCCTTGCGGCGCGCGTGGACCGGGTACTCGCCGCCCTCCTCGTAGCGCGTGTAGTACCAGAAGCCGCGCTTGCGGTAAGGGACGCTGGAGTCGTCCTGCTTGATGCGCGCGACGATCTCCCCGTAGATGCGGTCCTCCAGCGGCTTGACGTGCGCGAGCATCGCGGCCGTGTAGGCGTTCTCGGCCTCCAGGTAGGCGATGACATCCTGGTTGGTCCGGGTATCGTCGCGGAGCCAGTAGTACTCGTCCATCCGCGTTCCATGCGGCGAGACGACCGCCCGGGGCCTCGCTGCCGCGATCGGCGGCATCAGCTTTGCTCTGCTTTCGTTACGCATCGAATCCGCCTCAAGAATGGGTTCCACCAGTCAATACCGCCGGCCGGCAGCTTGGCTTCCATCGCCGGCTCAGGCGCCGGCCAGATCGGCACCGAGGCGATCGCCGGAGAGGAAGGCCGCTTCCACGCGCGCGTCGAGGCACCAGTCCCCGCAAAGAGCGATTCCGGCGCTGCGATCAAGCAGGCAGGCCTCGCCCAGCGGCTCGGCCACGCGCGCGTAACGCCAGCGATGCGATTCGAGCGCCGCGACCGGCGGCAGCGCCAGCGACAGCCTTTCGGCCAGCCGCCCGAGCAGCGCCGACCGGACCCGGGACGCATCGTCCTCGAGATGCTCGCGCGACCACGCGGAGTCCGCGTGCAGCACCCAGGCGTCGAGGCCGCCTCGCCGCGGCTTCGAGTTGTTGCGCGCGAACCATGGCAGCACCGGGTCGGGCGACCATTCGGCATCGAGCGGCGCGTCGACGCGCCGCTCGAAGGCAGCCATGACTGCCCAGCAGGGGTCCATCCTCACGGCGGCCGCCGCTTCGGCCAGGGGCGAGTGACCGGCTGCCAGCGCCGCCGCCTGCGGTGCCGGCGTCGCGACCACGACGAAGTCGAAGCCGTCGAAGTCGGTTCCGCGATCGTCGGTCAGGGTCCAGGTCGATGCCCGGCGCGACAGCCACAGGATGCGCACGCCGGGCACGACGTCGAGCCCCCGGGCCATCCAGCGCGGCAGCGCCGACATTCCCGGCAAGCCGACCCACAGGTCGCGCTCTTCCTGCTCGCCGCCTGGCCAGCGCGGACGCCACCTCTCCACCTGCCCGGCCATGCGCGCCTGTTCGACCAGGCGCCCGAACGCGGGATCGCGCACGGTGAAGTACTGCGCGCCGTGGTCCCAGGCCGCCAGCTCCTCGCGGCGCGTGGCCAGCCTGCCACCCACCGCGCGCCCCTTGTCGAAAAGCGTCACGGCCCGTCCCGCGTCGGCAAGGCGCCGCGCGCAGGCAAGGCCGGCGACACCGGCGCCGATGACGGCGAATCTTCCTGGAGTCATTGCTACCTGCAGGGACGGCCTCGCAAGGTCTGGATTCTAAGGCCGCGCCGCCCGGATCGCAGCGGCATCCCGCGCAGCGCCCGGCCGTCCCCTCAAAACACGCCCGGGGACATGATAGCCTTCCGGTTTGTGTCCGGGACTTCCCCGGAGTCATTGCATGCCCGCCATGTGGACACTCGCCCGGCCGCTCCTGCTGATCGTCTGTTGTCTGGCCGGCTGCGCGTCGACGCCGGCGTCGTACCCTGCCGGGGCGGATGCGCGACGGGTCGCGTATGCC
>DATHZW010000324.1:0-2952 GCA_035458405.1 Steroidobacteraceae bacterium
TTCACTGCTCGGGCCGTCACGGACGTCGAGTACATTTCCATCGATAGCGACATGCTGGACGTCTTGCTCACCTGGGACCAGACGGGCACCTACGAGGTGGGCGAGATCAGCGGCGAGCCCACGCCCGCGGGCGAAGGCGACGACTGGATGACGGTGCTGTTGCAGACCAAGTCGTTCCACCGGATCCCGCCGGCCAACATCCAGGCCCTGTTCATGCGGATGGAGCGCATCAACACCAAGGCCGGCGACGTCATCATCAAGCAGGGCAGCCAGGGCGACTATTTCTACGTGATCACCCGGGGCAAGTGCGTGGTGACGCGCGAGACTCCCCTCAACCGCGAGGGGATCCGGCTGGCGGAACTGACCGTCGGCGAATCATTCGGTGAAGAGGCCCTGATCTCCGACACCCGGCGCAATGCCACGGTGACGATGCTGACCGACGGCTCGCTCATGCGCCTGGGCAAGCCCGACTTCGACGAGTTGCTGCACGAGCCCCTGCTCAGGTGGGTCGACCTGGATCATGCGCGCGAACTGGTGACGCGCGGCGCATCCTGGCTGGACGTCAGGCTGCCGAGCGAATTCGATATCTTCCACCTGGAAGGTGCGATCAACATACCGCTCTACTTCATTCGCATGAAGTTGCGGACCCTGGAACCCGACCGGCCCTACGTCGTCGTGTGCGACACGGGGCGTCGCAGCTCCGCCGGTGCGTTCCTGCTGACCGAGCGCGGGTTCGAGGCGTATTGCCTCACGGGTGGCCTGGTTACGAACGGTCTGGGGCCGGGCGGCAGCTGATCGCCTTCCGGCGATGCCGGGCCGTTACATCGTGTGGGTCTGCTTGTCCCCGCCGAGCGCGCCGGCCAGGTAGGACTCGATCTTCTTCTGCGTCGCGCCGCGATCCTGTTCGCTGAACTGCACGCCTATGCCTGCAGTGCGCTTGCCCTGCGCGCCCTTGGGCGTCACCCAGATGACCCGCCCCGCGACTGGCAGCTTTTCCGACTCGCCCATCAGGTTCAACAGCATGAACACCTCGTCGCCGAGGCGGTAGTTGCTGTTGGTGGGAATGAACAGGCCGCCGTTTCGCACGAAGGGCATGTAGGCCAGATAGAGCGCGCTCTTGTCCTTGATGGTGAGCGTCAGCAGTCCTGGCTTGGTCGAAGGAGATCGCATCGTCAATTCCAGCCTCGGGTCTCCGTCCTGCCGGCGGTCCTGCCGGCCAGGGTTTCAACAAGCTGCACCAGCAGGTCCTCGAACATCAATTGCGTGTTCAACGAACCTTCGAGCAGCGCGCGCGCGTCGCGCAGCCTGTCCAGCAGTCTGAAAGCAGCCCTAATGTTCAGGCCCGTCCCCGCCGTTGGCAAGCGCAAATCTCGATTATTGTTAACCACGTCACCTCCGGACGCTTCTGCCCGGATGGATTGCTCGACCCATCGTTCCAGCCACGCCAGCCGGTCGGCCGGCCGATCCTTGCTCCACGAAGCCGCCACGCCCAGCGGATCGAAGGGTCCCGCGCCCACTGCCTCGGCCAGGATCCGGGCCATCTCGCCGGACAGCTCCCCCGCCCCTTCCTCCGCCATCTCGAGCGCGCGGAACGGAGCCCCGGCGGCCAGCCCGAGCAGGTCCTGCCAGTCATCACGCCGGTTCCTGCCCTCGAGCCAGGCGATCGCTTCGTCCGCCGGCGGAGTCGCCAGCTTCATGCGCTGGCATCGGCTGACGACGGTCCGCGGCAGGCGATCCAGCCGAGAGACCGCAAGGATCAGGAGCGTTTCTTCAGGTGGCTCCTCAAGTGTTTTCAATAACGCATTGTTTGCATTGATATTCATTCTGTCCGCTGGATCGATGATCGCCACCTTGCCGGCGCCACGGAAGCTTCGCAGGGCAAGCCTGGCGCACAGCTCGCGAACCTGGTCGACCTTGATGAAGCTGGCCTTTTCCTCCAGCTCCAGCGAGTAAAAGTCCGGATGATTCCCGGCCAGGAACAGGATGCAGCTGGCGCAGCGGCCGCAGGGCGCGTCGGCGGCGTTCTCGCAGAGGGCCATGTGCGCGGTCCACAGGGCGAGGCCCGCCTGCCCCGCGCCAGCGGGACCGTGCAACAGGATCCCGTGCGGCAAGCGGCCGTCGCGCCGGGCGGCAAGAAGCTGGTCGCGCTGCGGGCCCAGCCAGGGCGCCTGCGCTTGTGCCAGCAGCGCCCGGAGATCGGAAGGATCGGCCTGCACGGCGCTCGGTTGCTTGCGCGCCATGGCTCAGCGGGCTCCCTGCAGGAACCGGTCGAGAACGGCGGCCACCTCGGACTCCACCGCATCGACCGGGCCGGTGGCGTCGATGCGCATCACCCTGCCGGGCTCCCTGGCGTGGATGGCCAGGTAGCCGTCGCGTACCCGCTGGAAGAACTCGCTGCGCTCCGACTCGATCCGGTCGCCGGGGCCCCCGCGCTGCACCGTCCTGGCGGTCGCGATCGCGACCGGGGCGTCGAGCAGCAGGGTCAGGTCCGGCCGGCGGCCGCGCTGGGCGATGCGCTCCAGCGCTCGAATGTGTTCCAGCGGTATTCCCCGGCCGGCCCCCTGGTAAGCCTCGGTGGCGTCCGTGAACCGGTCGCACAGCACCCAGGCGCCACGGGCCAGCGAAGGTTCGATCAGGTTGGCCAGGTGGACCGACCTCGACGCGAACATCAGCAGCAGTTCCGAGATGCCGTCCACCGCTTCCTGGCGTGGGCCCAGCACCAGGGCGCGGATCGCCTCGGCGAGGGGCGTGCCACCGGGTTCGCGGGTGACGACCACTTCGAGACCCGCGTCGCGCAGGTGGCGGGCGGCGAACCTGAGTTGCGTGGACTTGCCGACGCCCTCGATGCCCTCCAATGTGATAAAGCGTCCCGGCATGCTCATTGTCTTCCTTCGCGGGCGGCACCGCGGATGGTTGCAACGTACCGCGCCACGTTGTCGTTGTGCTCGGCCA
>DATHZW010000325.1:0-8646 GCA_035458405.1 Steroidobacteraceae bacterium
CCTCGCGCCCGCGCGCAGCACCCGTTCCGCGTACAGCGTTTCCGCGTGCATCGACAGCACGAGCACGGGCAGCTGCAGGTTCCGCGCCTTCAGGCTCTTGAGCAGCTCGAGCCCGTTCGATCTGGACAACGTCAGGTCCACGATCGCGCCATCCGGGCACGTTTGCTCGATGAGCGCCAGCGCTGTTTGCGTGTTGTCCGCCTCGCCGCAGACCGTCATGCCAGGTTGCTGCTCGATCAGCTGCACCAGCATCGCGCGAAACAACGGGTGGTCCTCGACCACCAGGATCTTCTTCCTGTCTGCCATGGCTGTGCGGGTCATGCTGCCGGGGGCACCACGACACGTCTCCGCCGGGAGCGCGGCGGCCGCCTGGGGGCTTGAGGAATGCAGATCATGAGTCATCGATCCTTGTCACCATGCTGCGGAAGCCGCTTTCTGACCGGGACGTCGGAACCCTAGGTGTCAACTCGCGTGGCGTGCAACAGGCTCTCGTTGTGGCGAAAACCGCCACACGGGAGGCTGGTCGATCAAGTAAAGGGGACGGAATCAGCCGCGGGCGACGGCCCGCAGGGGATGCGTAGGCTCAGCGGCCGGGCTCGGCCACCCATTGCGCCGCGCGCTGGTACAGTTGCGCCGCGTTCTTGACCCCGAGCTTTTTCTTGATGCGCGCGCGGTAACTGTCCACCGTGCTGGGCCCGAGGTTGACCTGCTCGGCAATCTCGCGCGAATTCAGGCCGCGCCCGATGAGCCGAAAGACCTCGAGCTCCCGGTCGGACAGCAGGTCCACCCCCGACGGCTGCGCCGCCCGGTCCGCCCAGCCCAGCCGCTCCAGGATGATCCCGGCGATGCGCTTGCTGACGTACACCTCGCCCGCCATGACCGCGCGGAGGGCTTCCTCCACCACCTCCGGCGGCTCCTCCTTCGCGACATAGCCCCTCGCGCCCGCGCGCAGCACCCGTTCCGCGTACAGCGTTTCCGCGTGCATCGACAGCACGAGCACGGGCAGCTGCAGGTTCCGCGCCTTCAGGCTCTTGAGCAGCTCGAGCCCGCCCTGTCCCGGCAGCGTGAGGTCCAGGACCACGCCATCCGGACACGCTTCCTCGATGAGCGCCATCGCCGAGCGGGTGTCCTGCGCTTCGCCGCAGATCGTCATGTCGGGTTGCTGCTGGATCAGCTGCACCAGCATCGCGCGAAACAACGGGTGGTCCTCGACCACCAGGATCTTCTTCCTGTCTGCCATGGCTGCGTTGGTCATGTTGCGGGGGGCACCACTTTGGGCGGCTGCCGGGGTATGTCGCAAGATACCGTTGTGCCATCACCGGGGCGGGAATCGATCGTCAGCTGGCCTCCCAGCGCCTGGGCACGGTATTTCATCGAATCCAGGCCCATCCCGGTCGAGCCATCGGCGGGCTGGAACATGCCGCACCCGTCATCGGCCACGCTCAAGCGCAAGCGGTCTGCGTCCTGCTGCAGGGCAATGGTAACGTTTCGGGCGCGGCCGTGCGTGATGGCATTGTTCAAGGCTTCCTGGGCAATTCGGTAAAGATGCCCGCCCTGGCCAGGATCCGTGACTTGCGGATCCCCGACTTCAACGCAGGAGACCGACACGCCCGTCAGAGAGGAAGTCGTGCGCGCCAGGTCCCCCAGCGCCGACGAGAGCCCCCCCGAATCGACCTGCACGGGGCAGATTCCCCGCGCCAGGCCCCGCGTCAGCGAGACCGCGTGGCTGGCCATCTCGCGGAACTCCTCGGCCCGGGCCGCAGCAGCCGGATCGCGTTCGCGCAATTCAGTGGCCAGGAAGGACGCCGCATATCCCATGGCCGCGAGATGCGGCCCAAGGCCGTCGTGCAGATCGCGTCCGATGCGCAGCTGCTCCCGCTCGCTGCTCTGCAGGACGCGACCCTCCAGTTCCCGCAGGCGCTCGAGCGCCTCGATCTTCTCCCGGTAAAGCTGGTTGCGGACCGCCTCGGCTTCCTTGCGGGCGGTGACGTCGCGGATCGCACTGCTGACCAGGGTGCCCTCCTCGGTGTGCAGCGGGCTCAGGCTGATCTCGACCGGGAACTCGCGGCCGTCCTTGTGCCGCCCCATCAGTTCCAGGCCGGTGCCCATCGGACGCACCCGGGGGTCGCCGACGTAGCCGCGCCGATGGGCGACATGGCGGCTGCGCAGCGCCTCGGGCACCAGCATTTCCACCGGTTGCTGCAGCAGTTCCTCGCGCGCGTAGCCGAACAGGCGCTCGGCCTGGCCGTTGACCAGCACCATGCAGCCAGCGACGTCGATGATCACCATCGCGTCGGGCGCAGCCTCGAGCAGGTCGCGGAACCTCTCCTCGGCGCGACGGCGCGCCGTGACGTCGCGGAAAATTCCACGGGTCGAGAACTGCCCTTTCTGGTCTTTCCAGACAACGGCATCGCCTTCCAGCGACAAGGTGCGGCCATCCTTGGTGACGACGTCGGTCTCCAACTTGACGGGTGCGTCCGTCTCGCGGAGAGCTTGCAGGACCGCACTGCAATGAGCCACCCAGTCGGGGTGGATGACCTGGAAAACATTCAGCTCGAGGGCTTCGGCCGGGCTGTAGCCGAGCGTCCGGCACCACGCATCGTTGACGTAGATCAGGCGCCCATCCAAACCGACGCGCTGGATGAGGTCATTCGTCCCGGCGAGCAGCTCGTCGCGCGCCGCCTCCGCCTCCTTGCGCGCGGTGACGTCGCGGATCGTCGCCTGCACGCCAGTCTGCCCACTCAGCGTGATGCGCGTGAGCAGGACCTCGCACGGAATCTCCCGTCCGTCCAGCCGCCGGTGCGTCCATTCGAAGAACGCCGACCCGTCCCGCAGCGCCTGTTCGAGTTGTTGCCGTGCCTTCGTGGCCGAGAGTTCGCCATCCGGCTGGCGTTCCGGCGACAGATCCGCCGGGGACAGCGAGGCCAGGTGCTGCCGGTCCCTCGCGCCGAATAGCGCGACCGCCGCCGCGTTGCCGTTCGTCAGCTTCCACTCCGGCGGGAAGCAGAGGTCCTGTGCGTCGCGGTTGCTCTCCCAAAGGTCGCGGAACTTGCTCTCGCTCTCGCGCAACGCGGTCTCGGCCGCCGTGCGCTCCTCGACGACCTGCGTGACGTCCTCGGCCCAGAGGATGAGACCGCCGATCGTGCCATCGGGCGCGCGCCAGGGCTTGCAGACCCAGGTCACCCACTGCACCGAGCCGTCGGCCCGCTCGAAGCGATCCTCGGACGCGCTCAGGATCTCGCCCGCCAGCACGCGCCGGTGCACGGCCTTCCACCTCTCGACGGTTTCCGGGAAGACCTCGTAATACGAACGGCCCGTCAGGTCGAGCCCTTCATCCAGGCGGTAATCGGTCTTCCAGCGCTGGCTTGAGGCGAGGTAGCGCATCTCGGTGTCGAACATCGCCAGCCCAGTCGGCGCCTGCTCGACCAGTCGCCGCTCGGTCTCGCGCTGCGCGCGCTGCTGCGCCACCAGTTGCGCCCCACGCCATAACAGGTTCGCTTGCAGGAAGCTGATCAGGATCCCGGTCACCAGCAGGGTCGTCCCGGCCCAAATGTCAAGGTGCAGTATGTCAGTCCAGTCGAGCACCGCAGGCGTTTCCAGGTCGAACACGCCAGCGACGGCAAGCAGCGTCGCACCGAGCCCCGCATGCAGCCCGCCCCACCACGACGCCAGCAGCACCGGGATCAGCATGCTGATGTACGGGTGCGCCACCGGCTGGCCCACAAGCAGCGTGACTGCACCCCAGAACGGCACCGGCAATAACGCCGCGAGGAGCACCCGCACGGAAGATCGGCGAATAACGGGCGTGAGCGGGATCTCCACGCCGAAGAGCCGCAGCACGCGCCCCGGCGTCGCGCCGGGCCCCTCCACGCCCAGGTCCCGCCGCTCGCCGCGCCAGCGCACCAGCATGAAGGTGAGCAGCCCGAGGACAACCAGGCCTTCTGACCAGACGAGCAGCAGTTCCGTCCGGATCGCCTCCCAAGCCCGTGCGTCGAGCACCTGGAACGGGATAGCGGCGTGCAGCATGAGGCCGCTCCCGCCTGTGGCGTCCTTCCCGCGCAGCGTGCGCGTGAGCACGAGCAGGTCGGCGCCGTCGGGCGCGCGCATCGCCGCCTGTTGCGCCTTCGGGGTGACGCCCCACGCCTCGAGCACGCCTGGCTGGGCGGTGAACTCCTCCTGCCACGTGGCGCCCGGCGGCGCGAGCTCGTGGGCGAACGCCCGGCCGGGCTGCGGATGCCACAAGTAGTGCCCGGCAGCATCCGTTACATATTCCTGCACGTCCGGCAGGCTGGATTTCCCGAGGGCATCGAGCAGCGGCTGGGCCAGCATGTTGACCACCATTACGCCGAACACCTCGCCGTTGACATCGCGCACCGGTACCGCCGCGCGCAGCGTCGGGCGCGGCGGCTGCTCGATCTGCCCCTGTTCCTGGTTCAAGTCGACCGGCGAGAAATAGACCCTGCCCTCGGGCAGGCGCACCGCCTCGGTGAAGTAGGGCCGGTCGCCCTTCTGCTGCAGGTCGCCCTCGGCGTCGACGCGGACCTTGCCATCGCCGTCCCGAACGACACGCACCAGCTCGCGCCCGTTGTCGGACAGGCCGATGAGGCGCAGCGGGAAGGTTTTGGGATGCGACTCCACGTACGCGGCGGCGATCTGCTCGAGGCGCCGGCGCCAAGCCTCGAGGGACGAGGCGCCGAGCGTGTCGTAGCCGCCGCCGGCGAGCGCGCGCCCGATACCGTCGATGGGCGGGACCGACGAGAAGTACAGCACGGCGTTCTCGGCCGCGGTGAACGCCTCCCGCAGCTTCGCGTCGTCCTCATCCATCATGACCGCGATAGCCTCGCCGGCTGCGTCGGTCAGCTTGAGTCGTTCCTGCCTGAGGAGGGCGCTGGCGCTGGCCCAGGCGAACAGCGCGAACAGCGCGAACAGCGCCACGGCGGCGAGGTGGAGCCAGTACTTGCGATGGGCCTGCTGGTTCACGTGGCTACGGTGCTCGTCAGGCCTGCATCGTTCATGACCCTCGGTAGCCGGTCAGCGGCTCACTCGATGGTAAGGCTGCGAAACCGTGGAGTGCAAGCCAACCGGCCAGGACCGGCTAGAGCGCTTCGCCGATCTCCGGCAGCGAGGTCGGCGCCCGCAGCATGGCCCCGGAACCATCGATCGTGACAGGAGGTGGTGGGCGCGACAGGGATCGAACCTGTGACCCCTACCATGTCAAGGTAGTGCTCTACCGCTGAGCTACGCGCCCGAAAGAGGCGCGGATGTTACTGGAAGCGGGGTACCAACGGCAACTTCGGTGAAGCGGTCCCAGGCACCGACCTGTCTCCTCCGGGTGACGGATCGGCGCCCGGTGCCGCCGGATTACCCCGCCAGGCGCTCCGAATCGGCACCCAGGCTCAGTCGCCGCAACCGCGAGATCCGGTCGCGCAGGCGCGCCGCCTCCTCGAACTCCAGGTTCCGGGCCAGGCGGAACATCTCCTGCTCCAGCTTCTTGATCTGCTTGATGGCCTGGGCAGGGCTCAGCGGACCACCCTGCTCCGCCGCAGCGTCGGCCTCGGACTTCTCGGGATGGGACTGCGATTCCATGTAATCCCGCACCGCCTTGCGCACCGACTGCGGCGTGATCCCGTGTTCCTGGTTGTATCGCAGCTGCCGTTCGCGGCGCCGATCGGTCTCGTCCAGCGCCCGCCGCATGGATCCCGTGATCCGGTCCGCGTAGAGGATCGCCCTGCCGTTCACGTTCCTGGCGGCCCGTCCCATCGTCTGGATAAGCGACCCCTCCGAGCGCAGGAAGCCTTCCTTGTCGGCGTCGAGAATGGCCACCAGCGAGACTTCCGGCAGGTCGAGCCCCTCCCGCAACAGGTTGATGCCGACCAGCACGTCGAAGCGGGCCAGGCGCAGGTCCCGGATGATCTCCACGCGCTCGACCGTGGCGACATCGGCGTGCAGGTAGCGGACGCGCACGCCGTGCTCGTGCAGGTACTCGGTCAGGTCCTCCGCCATGCGCTTGGTCAGCGTCGTCACCAGCACGCGTTCCTCGCGCTCCACGCGCAGGCGGATCTCGGACAGCAGGTCGTCCACCTGCGTCCTGACCGGGCGGATGTCCACCTCGGGGTCCACCAGTCCCGTCGGCCGGACCACCTGCTCGACGACCTGGCCGGACTTCTGCAGTTCGAAAGCCGCGGGCGTCGCCGAGACGTAGATGGTCTGTGGCTGCAGGTGCTCGAATTCGTCGAACCGCAGCGGCCTGTTGTCGAGGGCCGACGGCAGGCGGAATCCATACTCGACCAGGGTCTCCTTGCGCGAACGGTCGCCACGGTACATGCCCATGATCTGCGGGATAGTCACGTGACTCTCGTCGATGACCAGCATCGCGTCGCGCGGCAGGTAGTCGAACAGGCAGGGCGGCGGCTCGCCCGGCGCCCGCCCCGACAGGTAGCGCGAGTAGTTCTCGATGCCCGAGCAGTAACCCACCTCGGTCATCATCTCGATGTCGAACAGGGTGCGTTGTTCCAGGCGCTGCGCCTCGACGAGCTTGTCCCTGGCGCGGAGCTCGATGAGCCGCTGCCGCAGCTCTGCCTTGATCTCGTCGAGAACGGCCAGCAGTCGTTCCCTGGGCGTGACGTAGTGCGTGGACGGGAAGATGGTCAGACGCGGCACCCGACGCAGCACCTCGCCGGTCAGCGGGTCGAAGAACGCCAGCGACTCGATCTCCTCGTCGAAGAACTGCACGCGCACGGCCTCGCGATCGGACTCCGCCGGAAAGATGTCGACCACGTCGCCCCGCACGCGAAACGTGCCCTGGCTCAGGTCCATCTCGTTGCGCGTGTATTGCATGTCGGCCAGCCGCCTGAGCAGCTGGCGCTGGTCGAGCCGGTCGCCCCGCACCAGGTGCAGCACCATCTTGAGGTAGGCCTCCGGGTCCCCCAGCCCGTAGATCGCGGAGACCGTGGCCACGATGAGCGAATCCGGTCGCTCCAGCAGCGCCTTGGTGGCCGAGAGTCGCATCTGCTCGATCTGCTCGTTGATCGAGGCGTCCTTCTCGATGTAGGTGTCCGACGAGGGGACGTAGGCCTCCGGCTGGTAGTAGTCGTAATAGGAAACGAAGTACTCGACCGCGTTGTCCGGGAAATATTCCTTGAACTCGCCGTACAGCTGCGCGGCCAGGGTCTTGTTGTGCGCAAGCACGAGCGTCGGCCGCTGCAGGCGCTGGATCACGTTGGCAATCGTGAAGGTCTTGCCGGAGCCCGTGACGCCGAGCAGCGTCTGGTGCGCAAGGCCGGACTCGAGGCCGTCGATCAGGCCGGCGATCGCCTGGGGCTGGTCGCCGGCCGGGCTGTAGCCCGACTGCAGGTTGAATTTCGGAGTCGCGGACATGCCTACATCCTGATTGTTCGCACCCGAAAAAGCGACTCGCCCCCGGTTTCAACGGCGGTGGCCGCGCTGCGTCGGGCGCAGGCTCGATGGCGTTGCACAAGTCATTGAACTGCCTTGACTTGGCAGGGGCCTTGACCGAGAATTCCGGCCCCTCAAAGCACCTATTCCCCGATAGCTCAGTCGGTAGAGCAACGGACTGTTAATCCGTGGGTCGTTGGTTCGAGTCCAACTCGGGGAGCCAATACCGAGGCCCGCCAACCGGCGGGCCTTTCGTTTCCAGCTTCCCGTTCGATCCACGACTCGCGCGCGCGGTCGGCGCGCCCCGTCGAAGAGATTTTCCCCACCCATCCCGACCTCAAGGACAGCCAGCGGCCTTCAGTGACGGCTGCCCGCTCGACCCGCGCCGGGATGGCGGCGGAGCGGACGACAGGCCACGCGGCGAGGCCGCGAACCGCCCCGCCAGGCGCCCAAGGAACCTTCGAAATCTGTGACAGATTACGTTCAATTAGCTGGACCGGCACTCGATAATTCGCTTCGTTCGTCCTCAGCCCGGGCATCCGGGTGGTCCGTGCGTCCACGCGGAATAGATCGTTCAATCAGATAGATACTTGTTTTTGATGATCTTTTTTCTAGACAACAGATCCGCGCCGAGGCCAGCCAGCCGCAGGCTGCGGCCGCGTGCGCCGCCGCGGCCCGCTCGTGTCAGCACGACGGCGGCAAACTGGCTGGCCATCGCTGCGGCCGGTCTCGGCTTCCTGCTGGCCGGATGTACCGATAGTTCGGCTCCAGAGTCCGACCGAGGTTGCCCATACACGGGGCATGACCTCCTTCCCCTGCTCTCCAGCAGTTGGCAGCAGGTCTCGGCGGCCGACGGCTGGGGCGAGCGGTGGACCGAAGCCCAGAAATGGGTCGAACGGCAACTCGTGCCGCACGACCAGTGGGTCGCGCTCGGCTGGTGCGAATTTCGTCAGGACCAGATCGACTCGGCCGCGCTGGCGTTCGAGGTGGCCATCGGCCGCGTGCGCCACTCCGCCGACGCGTCGACGGGGTTGGGATACGTCGCCCTGCGGCGGGGCAACATCGCCGATGCAGTCACGCGCTTTTCCGCATCGTTGCGCCTCGCCCCCAGGTCTGCCGACGCAACCCAGGGACTGACGCTGGCGCTGCAACGGCTGCCTCACGGCGATCCATCGGCGACGACTGCGCTGGAAGCCGCAAGGGACCTCGCACGACAGCGGCCGGCCGACAAGAGCGTGCAGTACCTCGTTG
>DATHZW010000326.1:0-4889 GCA_035458405.1 Steroidobacteraceae bacterium
CGCTCAGCTCGAGCCGCACCGAACCCGCGCAGTGCAACGCCACCGCCGTCATGACCTCGTGCGTTCGTCCCGACAACGCGCCCAGCATCCGCTCGCAGTCCTTCTCGCTCGCCGGCTTGCCGAAGATTTCCTCGTCAAGCACCACCACCGTGTCGGCCGCCAGCAAGGGGCGCGCCGCAGGATCCCCGGCGACCTCGCGCGCATGCAAGGCCTTGTCGCCCGCGAGTCGCTGGACATAGGCGCGCGGCGACTCGCCCGCCAGGCGCGCCTCGTCGAAGTCGACCGGCAGCACCTCATGCGGCACGCCGATCTGGCGCAGCAGCTGGCTGCGGCGCGGCGACCGGGACGCTAGCACGATCTGGGTGTAACTCATTGAGAATCCTGGGCGATGGCGAGCTCGGCCGGCAGCAGCCGACGACAGCCAAGGATAGCCTTTCGGGAGAGCCCGCGGAACCGGGCGGAACCGTCACGCGCGATGGTAGGGGTGGCCCTTCAACAGGCTCAGCGCCCGATAGAGCTGTTCGGCGACGATGACGCGCACGAGCCCGTGCGGAAAGGTCAGCGCCGACAGGGACCAGGAAGTGTCCGCCCGCGCCAGGCACGCCGGGTCGAGCCCGTCGGGTCCGCCCACCATCAAGGCAAGGTCGCGTCCGTCACCGAGCCTGGCGGAGAGCCACCCGGCCAGCTGTTCGGTGCTCATCTGCCGGCCACCCGGGTCCAGCGCGGCGACGTACATGCGCGGGCCGATGCCACCCAGCATCCGCCGGCCTTCCTCCGCGCGCAGCCGCGCAAGGTCGGCATTGCGGCCGCGGCGGGCGACCGCGATCTCCACCAGCTCGAGCCTGATTTCCGGGCCCATTCGACCCGCGTACTCCTCGTACCCGGCGTTGACCCAGGACGGGAGCCGGGTTCCGGCTGCCAGGAGGCGGACGAGCACCGGGAGCCTTTCCGGCCCCTAGGCCAGCGCCGGCTCGCGCTGCGAGGGACGCACGTCCCAGAGCTTCTCCAGGCCGTAGAAATCGCGAATCCGCGGCAGCATTACGTGGATCAGCGCGTCGCGCAGGTCCACCAGCACCCATTCGCCGTCGCGCTCGCCCTCGACGCCCATCGGCTGGAAGCCCGCCGCCTTGCACTGCTCGACGACGCGGCCCGCGATCGACCGCACGTGCCTGTCCGAGGTGCCGGTGGCGACCACCATGGTGTCGGTCACGTCCGTCAGGTGCCGCACGTCAATGACCTTGACGTTGACTGCCTTCATGTCCTCGAGGGCGGCCAGGGCGACCTCGAGCAGGTCGGGGGCCTTCTTGCGTGCCCGCGGTCGCGGGCTGGCGCGTTTCGCTGCGGTTTTACGGGGTGTCTTGCGCTTGGTCCTTGCCTGGCTTTCGCTCATCCGTTTGTTTCACCTTGTCGGGCGTAGATGCCCTTGGCGATGATCATCCTACGCACTGGCTCGGGCATCAAGTAGCGCGGGTCCTTGCCGGCACGCAAGGCGTCGCGCAGGTCGGTGGAGGAAATGTCGAGCTGGGTGCCCGGATGCACGAATATGCAGCCGGCCGGGGCGCTCGCAAGCTCCGCCGCGCGGAAAACGCGTCGTGCCGACAGCAATTCACCAAGTTCGCCCTCCACCGGCGGCCAGGCGCCCGGGCGATGGGCGACGGCCAGGTGGGCGAGGTCGAGCAGTTCCCGCCAGCGGTGCCAGGTCGCCAGCCCCAGGAACGCGTCCATGCCGAGCATCAGCACGAGCGGCCGCGCGCCATGCGCGAGGCGCAGCTCCTCGAGCGTCAGCACCGTGTAGGACGGTCCTGCCCGGCGCAGCTCACGATCGTCGGCAATGAAGCCGGGCTGGTCCTCGATCGCGGCGCGCACCATCGCCAGCCGGGTCACTGCATCCGCAAGCGGCCGTCCCCGGTGCGGCGGGTCGGCGGCGGGCACGAACAGCACTGACTCCAGGTCCAGCAGTTCGTTGAGCTCGAAGGCCGCGCGCAGGTGACCGAAGTGAATCGGGTCGAAGGTGCCGCCGAGGATGCCGATGGGGCGCACGGACAACTCAGGCGGAGCCGACGGGCAGCGACGCGACGCCCGCCAGGCCCGCCACCAGTGCGGTCAGCTCGTCCCAGGTGTCGCCGGCGGCGAGGCCCTTGATCGTTCGGTCAGTGCGTGCCGCATGACTGACGAGCGGGCCCAGCCGCGCTCCCCCCATTCGCCTGGCCGCCGCATTGAGGATCGCGGCGCGCCGCTCGCCCTGCCTTCCGTATGCGGGCGCCGCCCCCCGATTGCGCCGCGCATCCGCCAGCGCGCGTATTTCGCGTGCCAGGACCCAGAGCACCAGCGTCGGCTCCGCGCCTTCACCGCGCAGGCCCTCGAGGATGCGCAGCGCGCGGACCGCGTCGCCGGCGAGCGCCGCCTCGCCGAGCTGGAAGACGTCGTAGCGCGCGCTGTTGGCGACGGCCTCCGCCACCTCGTCCTCGCCCATCTTGCCGGGACCGTGGGTGAGCGCCAGCTTCTCGATTTCCTGGTGCGCCGCCAGCAGGTTGCCTTCGACGCGCTCCGCCAGCAGCCGCGCGCCGGCCTCGTCCAGCGCGATGCCGTGGCGGCGGGCCCGCTCGGCGACCCAGCGATGCAACTCGCCGATCTCGATCGGCCAGGCCTGGACGACCGTGCCGTGCTTCTCGAAGGCCTTGAACCAGGCGCTCGCAAAGCTGTCGCGCTCCAGTCGCCCCGTGATGACCAGGACGACGGTGTCGGGTGGCGGATCGGCGGCCAGACCCGCGAGCACCTTGCCGCCGTCCACGCCGGGCCGTGGCGAGGGCAGCCGGATCTCGAGCAGGCGTTGCGTCGCGAACAGCGACAGCGACTGGCTGGATCCGAGCACCGGGCTCCAATCGAACCGCGGCTCGACGAAGAAGGTCTCGCGCTCGCTGAAACCGAGCTCGCGGGCGCGTGCCCGGATGGCGTCGGCGGCCTCCCCGACCAGCAGCGGCTCATCGCCGGACACCAGCCACAGCGGCGCGATCGTGGCCGAGGACAGCTGGCGCGACAGTTGTTCCGACCTGATACGCATGGCCCGTCCAGAGTGACCCAGTCCCGATTATCGGCACACGGGCATGCCGGCGCCACCGCCATGGCCAGGCCGGCTCCCCGGCGGTACCGGCCCCTGGCCGGCCGGCCGCTATACTCGGCCATCGCCCACGGGTCCCTGCGACTCCCTGAACCGCCGGCAGCCATGACAGAAGCGGCCATCGACATCATCTCGCTCGGCTTCGCCTGGAGGCCCGGCTCGCCGGTTCTGGACGTCCCGGCTTTCCGCGTCGAGTCGGGCGAAAGGGTCTTTCTCCACGGCCCGAGCGGCAGCGGCAAGAGCACCCTGCTCGGCGTCATCGGCGGCGTGCTGCAGCCGGCCAGCGGCGAGCTGCGGCTGCTGGGGACCGGCATCGGGGCCCTGCGCCCGGCCGATCGCGACCGGTTCCGCGCGGATCACGTCGGCTTCATCTTCCAGATGTTCAACCTGCTGCCCTACCTTTCCGTGATCCAGAACGTGACCCTGGCGGCACGCTTCTCGCGCCGCCGGCGCGAACGTGCCGGCGACCTGCAGGCCGAGGCGCGGCGGCTCCTGGGGGCGCTCGGTATCGGCGGTGCGAGCCTCGCCGGCCGGCCGGTCGGGGAACTTTCCATCGGCCAGCAGCAGCGGGTCGCCGCCGCCCGCGCCCTGCTGGGGCGGCCGGACCTGCTCATCGCCGACGAGCCGACGTCGTCCCTCGACGCCGATGCGCGCGAAGCCTTCCTCGGCCTGCTCATGCGCGAGTGCGCCGCCGCGGGCGCCACCCTGCTGTTCGTGAGCCACGATACCCGTCTCGGGCGCCAGTTCGACCGCCAGGTCGCGCTCGGAGAGATCAATCGCGCGCGGCCGGAACGGGAGGCGGCCTGATGGCGCTCGCCGGGCTGGCCGCCAGGAGCCTGTGGAACCGGCGCGTGACCGCCGGCCTCACCGTCTTCGCGATCGGCGTCAGCGTCGCCCTGCTGCTCGGGGTGCAGAAGCTGCGCGTCGAGGCCCGTCACAGCTTTGCGAGCACGATTTCGGGCACCGACCTCGTCGTCGGCGCACGCAGCGGGCCGCTGAACCTGCTGCTGTACTCGGTGTTCCATGTGGGTGACGCGACAGCCAGTGTCTCCTGGGACAGCTACCAGCTCGTCGCCCGCCATCCCGACGTGGCGTGGACGCTGCCGATCTCGCTGGGGGACTCTCATCGCGGCTTCCGCGTGATGGGGACCTCGCCGGCCTATTTCGAGCCTTTCCGCTACGGGCGGCGGCAGGCCCTGGCCTTCGCGGCAGGCGGGCCCTTCGGCGGCGATCACGACGCGGTCATCGGCGCCGACGTCGCGGCGGCCCTCGGCTACCGGCCGGGCGCAGCCATAACGATCGTCCACGGTCTCGGCGACGCCGGTTTCGCCGAACACGGCGACCACGCCTTTGGTGTCACCGGCATCCTCGAGCGGACCGGCACCCCCGTGGATCGCACCGTGATCATCGGCCTCGAGGGAATTTCGGCCATTCACCGTGGCTGGGAAAGCGGGACACGGGCGCCCGGCGAGCGCGCGGGGGCCCCGCCGGCAAGCGCTGCCGCTCCGGCGCCTGCCGCGATCACGGCCTTCCTGGTGGGGATGAAGTCGAAGACCGCGACCCTGCAGATGCAGCGGGCGTTGAACGAATATCGGAGCGAACCGCTCACGGCCATCATGCCGGGCGTCGTCCTGACCCAGCTCTGGCAACTGGTCGGCGTCGCCGATACCGCACTGCTCGTGGTCGCGGCGTGCGTCGTCGTGGCAGGACTGGTCGGCATGCTGACGGCGCTGCTGACCAGCCTGCAGGAAAGGCGGCGCGAAATGGCGAT
>DATHZW010000327.1:0-2150 GCA_035458405.1 Steroidobacteraceae bacterium
AGCCTTCCACCATGACGCCGCCGTGCCGGTCAGCGTATAGGTCGCGAGGACCACGCCGATCAGTGCCGTCGTCGCGGCCAGGCCGATCTTTCGGTAAGACGCCCACAAGACGATGCCGACGAACAGCAGGAAGAGAATGAATGACACCATGGCTCGACTCCTTGCAGGCCAGCCGCATGCTGCGGCCGCGCTACCGTGTAACCTACCCCAACCCCAGGTCCAGAATGTAGGCCGGGATTAGGGTGAACACCCTAATGGCGCGGCTTGCGGATCACACGGGGCTGTTCGTTCCCCGGCGGCCCGCGGATGTCGCGCGACGCATGCTGCGTCGCAAAAAAGACCGGCCCGCGCAAATGTGAGCGACTTCGCTCTTTCGATCCGCACGGTCCGTGCCGGTGCAGGGACCTGTGATGCAATTCCGCATCCTCGCGCCCGCTTGTCATAACCTGAGCAACGGCTCATGTGAGTCAAGCGGGTGCGCGCATCCGGGGGCTGGGCGATGTCGACCACACGGACGAAGCGATTGATTCATACCGAGACCCTGCAGCTCGCGGAGATGCAGGTGAAGGACCTGATCCAGACGCCGCTGGAGGCGCGGTTCAACCGCCTGGCGCGATTGACGCGCCGCGCCCTCGAAACCCGGGTTGCCGCGATCAGCTTCCTCAGCAGCGAAGGCGAGTGGTTCAAGGCGGCCGTCGGCTGGAACGTCAGCGACTTGCCGGCGGGCAGGAGCCTGGCGGCAGCGCTCCTGGGCGAGGACGGTCCGGTCGCCGTGGCCGACCTGCTCAAGGACGAGCGGACGAGTTCGCACGCGCTGGTGACCGGCTCGCCGCGCTTTCGCTTCGCCGCCCTGCACCCGATCAAGGACCGCTTCGGCAACACGATAGGCGCGGTGGCAGCCTATGACACCGAGCCGCGCAAGATCACGACCGGGCTGCTGGAAGCCATCGTGGATGTCGGCGAACTCGCCCAGCGCGAGCTGCTGCTGACGGAAGTCGGCGGGGTGCAGCAGCAGCTGCTCAACAAGCTCGACACGAGCCGGCGGCAGGCGCTGCTCGACGAGCTCACGAGGTTGTGGAATCGCCGCGGCGGGATGACATTCCTCGAACAGATGCTCGCCGACAAGACACACCGCAACTCGAGCCTGGCGGTCTGCGTCATCGACGTCGACGATTTCAAGGAGGTCAACGACCGCTATGGCCACGCCATGGGAGACGTCGTGCTTCGCAAGCTGGCTGCGGCGATCGTGGACAGCGTACGGCCCGGCGACGTCGCCTGCCGGATGGGTGGCGACGAGTTCCTGCTGGTCCTCCAGGACGCGAACGACGAACAGCTCGCCGGGGTCATGGACAGGCTCCGCCGCCGCGTCGAGTCGCTGGTCATACGCACCCGGGCCGGCGAGGTCCGGGTGACGGTCAGTGTCGGCGGCTGCCTCGCCAGCCGCGACGGCCTGACCAGCGCGGACGACCTCATCCACCGGGCGGACGAGGCGATGTACGTGGACAAGGCGAAGGCGTCGGCAAACCGGGTGGCGTAAGGCCGCATCTCGATCAGCACGGCGGGCACGGTATCCGCCGCAGCGGCCGGCCGCTATGATGCGCGGGGACCTGCATGGGAATCCGCGCATGTATCTCGTGTGTCCAGCGGGAAATCTCCCGGCGCTGAAGGCCGCGGTCGACGGCGGCGCGGACGCGGTGTATCTCGGCTTTCGCGACCAGACCAATGCGCGCGCCTTCCCGGGCCTGAACTTCACCGAGGCCGACCTGGTTGCGGGTGTCGCCTATGCCCATGCACGGGGCCGCAAGGCCTACATCGCCCTGAACACCTATCCCGGCCCGGCCAGGCTGGCCGGCTGGCAGGCCGCGGTTGACCGTGCCGCGGAATACGGCGCCGATGCGATCATCTGTGCGGACATGGGGGTGCTGGATTACGCCTGCCGGCACCATCCGGACCTGTCGAGGCATCTTTCCGTGCAGGGTTCCGCCACGACTCACGCGGCGCTGCGCTACTACCGCGAACGCTTCGGCATCGCGCGGGCAGTCCTCCCCCGCGTGCTGTCGATCCAGCAGGTCGAGCGGATCTGCCACCAGGACGTGGTGCCCGTCGAGGTCTTTGCCTTCGGCAGCCTGTGCATCATGGTCGAGGGTCGC
>DATHZW010000328.1:0-2683 GCA_035458405.1 Steroidobacteraceae bacterium
CGCAGCTGTCCGACATCATGCAGGTGGATTCCGCGACGCGCTTCCGCCGGCCCGTCTATGCCGGCAACGCCATCGTTACGGTCGAAGTGCCCGCCGGCCACCAGCTGGTGTGCACCGTCCGCGTTGCCTCGTTCGAGGCCGCGCCCGCGGGTGGCGCCTCTGCGCCGATCGAGACCGCCAGCCTGGACGTCGATTTGCCGGCACATACCCGCTTCGTCTCCGTGTCGGCCGCTTCCAGTGACCGGCCCGACCTGCAGACCGCGGCACGCGTCGTCTCCGGCGGCAGGGCGCTCGGCAGCGCGGAAAAATTCCAGATGATCTATGCCCTCGCCGACAAGCTCGGCGCAGCGGTCGGCGCGTCGCGCGCGGCCGTTGACGCGGGCTACGCGCCGAACGAGCTGCAGGTGGGCCAGACGGGCAAGATCATCGCCCCTGCTCTCTATGTCGCGGTCGGCATTTCGGGGGCGATCCAGCACGTCACCGGCATCAAGGATGCGCAGACGATCGTTGCCATCAACAAGGATCCGGAGGCGCCGATCTTCGAGATCGCGGACTACGGCCTCGTCGGCGACTTGTTCGCCATCCTGCCGGAAATCGAGTCGCTGCTGTAGGCGCGCAGGCCCCGGGCAGGCGACCGAGGAACAAGGGCCCTGGCGGCACCGCGCCGCCAGGGCCCTTGTCGTCTTGTCTTTCTAGGCGAGGGCCCGGCCCAGCAGCGCTGCCGAGAGTCCCAGCAGGACGAGCCAGGTGCCCGCCGTGCCGTAGAACCGGCCGAATGAGCGGCCGGCAGACCGGCTCAGGCCGAACGCGTGCAGGCCACGGCTGGCGAGCAGCAGGATCCCCGCGCCATGCAGGGCCGTGCCGTCGACGCCGTTGAGCTCGGCCAGCAGCATCAACACGAGCGCCAGCGGCACGTACTCGATGAAATTGGCGTGAACCCGGACTGCCCGCTCCATCCCCGGCTCGCTCCCCACCCCGAACGGCGTCCGGTAGCGCCAGCGCGCCCGGACCACCAGCGCCGCGAGGGCGAGCAGCATCAAGCCGGCAAACGCCGCGTAAAGGGCGGTGATCGGCGACGTCATCGATGCTTGCTCCCCTTGCCGGGCGGCCTGGCGCCGATCGCCGGCCTCACAACTGGCCGAGGACGAACTCCGCGCTGGAGACCTTGAACTCGCCGGGAGCCTCGACGTTGAGCGCGGTGACCACGCCGTCCTGCGTGATCACGGCGAAGCGCTGGCCGCGCTGGCCCATCCCGAATCCGCTTGCGTCGAGTTCGAGCCCGAGCGCCCGGGTGAACTCGCCGTTGCCGTCCGCGGCCATGACGATCTTGTCCCCGACGTTGGCGGACTTGCCCCAGGCGTCCATGACGAACACGTCGTTGACCGCGACGCAGACGATGCGGTCGACGCCCTTCGCCGCGATCTCGGCCGCGTGATCGACGAATCCGGGGAGATGCCTGGCGCTACAGGTCGGCGTGAAGGCACCGGGGACCGAGAACATGACCACCTTGCCCGAGTCGAACAGCTCTTCCGTGGTCGCGTTTGACGGGCCGTCCTTGGTCATGACCTTGAGCGTCGCCGCAGGAATCTTGTCGCCGATCTTGATCGTCATTGGTTTGAACCCTTCAGTGATCTGGAGAGAGGGAATGTTACAGGAACGGGACCGCGGCCACCTGAAGACCGGGACGGGCGCCGCTTCAGCGCCTGAGGGCGCCGCGCGCCGCATGAACGTGGGAAGACATGACGGACGCGGCCCATTCGGCATCGTGGACCTCGAGCGCGCGGCAAAGCTCCAGGTGGTGCTGCGCGCTGCGAATGAGGTCCTCCGGCGTGTACTTGTGAAAGGTCTTCATGACCAGCGGCGCCTCGATCAGCGCCGACAATGCGCGCCTGAGTCGCACGCTCCCGGCGGCGTCCTGCAACGCATGATGGAACTGGCTGTTGATCTCGCCGATGCGCTCGATGTAGCCGTCGCGCCGCTCGATCGACTCAAGGTGCTGCGCCTCCGCAAGCGCCCTCAGCCTGGCCAGCTGCTCGGGGGTGGCCAGGCGCGCCGCGCGCCGCGCACCGTAGGCCTCGAGCATCGCCCGCAGTTCGAAGACCTCGTCCGCGTCCGCCTGCGTCCACACGGTCACCATGGCGCCAAGGTTCGGCGTGAAGTCCACCAGTCCTTCCGCCTGCAACCTGCGCAGCGCTTCCCGGACCGGCGTGCGGCTCACGCCGGATGCGGCCACGATTTCCTGCTCGGTGATTCTCGTCCCGGCCGGATAATGGCCGGAGATGATGCCCCCCTTGATCTTCAGGTATGCCTTGTCTACCGCGCGCACTGGCTTTGTTTCCATGGCCATGACAATGGCTGCCGGGACCGCAGTGTATACAGCGCCGGATCGGCAACGCCAGCACGGGCGCGAGGCCTGGTCCCGGGCGATGCCAGACTCATGCCGGGGGCCGTAGCGGAGAAACGTTTGCCAGCGCTTGTCCGGACATTGCGGCCATCATGCCCGTATGGAATCATCGACGCCCGCAGTGGACTTCGAGGTGGAACATGCCCCTGGCCCGGATCAACGATCACGACATGTACTACGAGGTACTGGGGTCCGGAGAGCCGGTGCTGTTGATGGGCGGATGGGGAACCTTCTGCCACGAAAACCACCATCACCTGCCGCGCGGCCTCACGGATCGCT
>DATHZW010000329.1:0-2423 GCA_035458405.1 Steroidobacteraceae bacterium
GGAGCCGGCACGATCAACCGTGCCGGCCCCGGGTCTCGGCGGGTTCGCCGCGCGAAGCTACTGGTCGGCAGGCTTGTCAGCCGCCGCGGCCTCGACAGGCGCCACGTCCGTGGCGGGCATGTCGTCGGATCCCGGCGGGCCCATGCTCGCGTCGGTGGGCTCTTCCTCTGCGACGGTCGCACCCTCGCAACCTTCGTAGCCATCCACGAAATCGATCGTCAGGTCGCCGGTCGCCTCGATATCCACGACGCACTTGTAGGTGTCGGACCTCAGCGGGGCGCTGAATTCCCACTTGCCCGGGGCGAGCGGCAGCGTCTCGCCGCTGCCGTTGCACATCGGCGCGCCGTTTTCATCAGTCGGCCCGGTCGTCTCGATCTCGGTGACGATCATCTTGTCGTTGGCGTACTTGTTGGCCGTCCCGCTCAACGCGACCGGGGTGATGCGCACCGGCACCGTCTCGCACACACCACCCATCGAGACGGTCTTGACGGTGATCGCGGCCCTGATCAGCGGCAGATCGTCGTTGGCACTGCCACCGCAGCCCGCCAGCGCCAGCGCCATCGACGCCGCGGCCAGCAGCCCGCCGTGGAATCCATTGGAAAGTTTCATTTCGGAGTCGCTCCCACTGTAAATCGACCTGTACGCGAACGGCGGAAGCATGAAGACTTCCGCCATCGCGAAAAAACCCGTCAGGTTTTGCCAGTGCGGGCCCGTTCCGTCAAGGGCCGCCTCTTACCCTTGCTGCGCATCGGCTGCGCAGCCACTGCAGCATTGCGCTCCCACCGGAGCCGGACCACGGCTGTTGCGCCCTTCCGGCACGCCAGGTGCAGCAAAACCTTTCGCAAGATTCTACCAAAATCATCAACTTATAGGTGAGGATCGCAAAATTCGCAGCATGCCGGCGGAACAGGGCATGAGACCCGCCACGGCCCGGGGGCTCGATCGACGCCGCCGAGAGCATTGTGCGGCCGCACCGACCTGGCCCAGCCGGTTTCCCCGGGAAGCCTTCAGTCGCGCCCGCGGCGCGGGGTTCCCGCCGCAGGCCAGCTGCGCTCGAGTTCCCAGAGCACCGGGGTAAAGCCCCGCCTGACCAGCATCCCGGCGCCTACCGGCCGGAAATTCCTGTGCAGGCGCTGCCGATACCAGCTCGCCGCCCGGAGGTGCACGCCGCTGTCGGTCCTCGACTGGTCCGCCGTCGAGCGCCAGTCCTCGAGGGTGAGCGCGCTCAGGTACGCCGCCCCCCGGCTGATCCGGCCGAGATTCGCGAGAGCCCTGGCCGCCGTCCGGTCGTCGAGGTACTGGAGGACGTCATGGCAGATCACCAGATCGAAGGGGGCTGCAGGGCGATATTCCTCGAGGCCCTGGCATATCCAGCCATGCTGCCGGGACAGGTACTCGCTGACCTCCAGCCCGACATAGGCGGCGCGCGGGAAGAAACGCCGCACCGCCTCGCGCATGTGGCCAAGGCCGCAGCCGGCATCGAGGACGCGGGTGACCTTGAAGCCGAGGTAGGCCGTGTAGGCGCAAACGAAGTCTCCCAGGCGCAGTTGCTCGGTGCGTGTCGTCACGCGCGTCGAGGGATCGCGGTAGTAGCGGCGGTAGAAATCGGCGTCGAACCGCAAGCGCTGCGCTCCTGGGGCCATCTCGCCATCATCCCATGGCCCGGCCGCGACCGGCAGCACGCCGGCGGCCATCGCCCCGTACGAGTACCCGGTGAGCGGCCTTGGCGCCGCCGGAACCCCGGATCGACCGCCAGGGGGCCTGGGTGCACCGGCCCGGCGACCGTACAGGCTCGCTGCGCTGTGGGCGGCCTGGGGGACCCACCGGGGCCCCCGGCAGGCCCGCGGCGTCACGAAGCCGCCCGTCGCCGGGAGAACGGGACGGAAAGACACCCATCCGGAAGCGGCGAATTCGTAGGTAAATCCCCGGTTTTCCAGAGTTTTTTCTGCGCAGACCATACCGGTACCGGGGTCGGTTTCGTCACCCGGATGGCAGGAAGCCGTGAACCACGACGATGACAGGCGGGCGCAGGGTCCCGACGGCCCGGGTGGGGTCGCCGAGGCCATGAACCGCGTCCTCGCCGCCGAGCGAGCAGCGCTCGCAGAAGTGGACGCCTGCCGCGCCGAGTCAGAGAAGTCGCTGGAGACGGCCCGGCATCAGGCGCGCGCCGTCCTGCAGCGGGCCGAGCGGGTCGCCCGCGAGATTCACGCGCGAACCGAGCGGCTCGCAACCGTTCGCGCAAGGCGCATGGTCGAGGCGGCGCATGATGCCCAAGCGAGCCCGGACTGGGAGAAGCTGCTGGCGGACGCCGTAGGGCGGCTGGCCGCGCGCATGACCGGTGGATCCGATGCGTGACTCGAGCCAGATCGCCTACGCGCAGGCGCGGGTGCACGCCCGGTTCAGCAATCGCCCCACCGAGGCTT
>DATHZW010000330.1:0-3923 GCA_035458405.1 Steroidobacteraceae bacterium
GGCGCGCCTCGAGTTCGCGACGATCCCGGCTTCCGGCGGTGACCGTGACCCGGACGCAGGGCTCGCCGTCGAGTTCTCCCCGCGACAGCACCAGGTCGAGCGGCAGTGACGTGCCATCCGACAATTCGGCAGATGCGCGCAACGGGTGGCCGGGCCACTTGTCCTGCATGCAGGCGACCACTGCACCCTTCAGCGCTGCGTGGGACTCCTGCTCGAACTCGTCCATCAGCGGCGTGCCGACCAGGGCCTCGGCCGAGTCCTGCCCGAACAGCTCCAGCCAGGCTGGATTGGCGTCGACGATGATGCCTTCCTTCACCTGGGCGATGGCGTCGGCCGAGCCCTGCATCAGGTCGTTGAGCTGGCGCTGGTATTCGCCTGCCACGGTAACGGTCGCCTTCAGCGAGCGCTGGACCTTCAGCGCCTTGAGCTCGCGGTCGATGACCAGCCTGAAACGGTCAAGGCTGGCCAGCGTCACCGCATCCTCGGCGCCCAGCTCCAGCGCCTTGGCGATGGACTGCTCGTCCAGTGTCTCGTGGACGATCACGACGGGCACGTCCGGCGCGAAGCGGCCGCGGAATTCCATCGCGACCCTGAGGTCGATCAGGCCCTCGTCCGCGAAGATCAGCAACATGTCCGGGGCGAGCTGCGTGAGGGCGTCACCGAGGTCGCTGCCTTCCGGCAGCCAGCTCAGGTGGACCGGATGTCCTGCGTTGCGCAGCGTCTTGTTGATCGTCTCGACATGGTCCTGGTGCCTTGTCATGACGATCATCGGCACTGCCGCTGGCTGGTTCAAATCTGCCTCCCATGGGTCGGACCGGGCTGGATCTCGCGCGAGTCTACCATCGGCGCAGCGCGCCATTGCGCGACGGGGCTCTTGGAACGCCCTCCCTGACCAGCCAGCCGGCTTTCGACCGCTGTCCCGCCGGCGGCCGACCGCGGGCCCCCGGCCGCTGCCCGGACTGGTCGCGCGACCCGCTTGCGGCTATGATAGGCGGCTATTTTCAGCACCCACGGCCCACCCTCGCGCGGGCAAGCAAGACGGAAGCAATGTCCACCTACAACACCAACGAATTCAAGTCGGGTCTCAAGATCCTCATCGACTCCGACCCCTACGTGATCGTCGAAAACGAGTTCGTCAAGCCGGGCAAGGGCCAGGCCTTCAGCCGTGTCCGCATCCGCAACCTGAAGACCGGGCGCACCATCGAGCGCACCTTCAAGTCGGGCGACACGGTCGAGGGAGCCGATGTCGTCGACGTCGACATGCAGTACCTATACACCGAGGGCGACTTCTTCCACTTCATGCAGCCGGAGTCCTTCGAGCAGCACACCGCCAGCCGCGCGGCCGTGGGCGATGCCGCGCAGTGGCTCCAGGACGGCCTGACCTGCATCGTGACCCTCTGGAACGGCCAGCCGCTGACGGTCACGCCGCCGGCGCACGTCGAGCTGAAGATCGTCGAGACCGATCCCGGCATGAAGGGCGACACGGTCACCGGCGGCACCAAGGTCGCGAAGCTCGAGACCGGGGCGGTCGTCAAGGTTCCGCTGTTCCTCAACGAAGGCGAAGTCATCCGCGTCGACACGCGCAGCGGCGAGTACATCGCCCGCGCCAAGTAACTACCCCGCCGGCGCCTGGCTGCGCGAGGCACCGGCGGTGTCTGGCACCGCGAGCACTACGGGTGTCTGGCACCGCGGGCACTATGGGTGTCTGGCACCGCTGGCACTACATCTGCCGGGCGGCTCGACATCCAGAGCGGTGCCTGACACCTCGCACTGCATGCCGCAACGCTAGCGTCACGGCGCGGTCGCCTGTCGGGCCAGTCCGTCCTTGGCTCGCTCCGCCTGCGGCAAAAGTCGCTCCCCAAGGAGGCTGGCCCTCCCTCGACCGCGCCGTACCCATGCCCTGTAGCGGCAGCTGCGCGGGCGTCGAGGGGCGGGGCTGCAATTCGCTAGCGTCGTCGGTGCCTGACACCTCTCAGGGCGGGCGTCCCCCTGGAGCAACTGTCGGCTTGCGGAGCGCAAGGGGGAATGCCCCGGCCGCAGCCAGCGGGCCGACCGCAGTCGTAAGCGCCGTAGAAGTTGGCGGACAGCCCGGCGTTGGCAACGCCGCCTAGAAGTTGTCGATGCCCGCAAGCCGCCAGTCGCAGCCCGCGGCGATCATGCCGGCAACCCGCTCCAGTCCGGTGGCATCGGCCTCGTCGAATCGAGCCAGTACCGGGCTGTCCAGGTCGAGCACGCCGACCAGCCGGTCCGCGGCGACGATGGGCACCACCACCTCCGAGTTCGACGCGGAATCGCAGGCAATGTGATCCGCAAAGGCGTGCACGTCGGGAACAAGCAGCGTGCGTCGCGCGGCGGCCGCCGCGCCACAGACGCCGCGTCCCAGTGCGATGCGGATGCAGGCCGGCTTGCCCTGGAACGGCCCCACGACGAGCTCGCCGCCCCGCAGGAAGTAGAAGCCCGCCCAGTTCAGCCCGGGCAGGGAAGCGAACAGCAGTGCGGCGGCATTGGCCGAGTTCGCCCAGGGATCGCGCTCACTTGCAAGCAGTCCGCCGAGTTGCGCGACGATGGTTGCGTAGGTTTCCGGCTTGCCGGCGCCGGACGTCGGTTGGGGCGTGATGCTCATGCGGCCTGCCTCATGCGCGTTCGATTGGAAATGCCATGGCCTCGCCTATCGACCCGAGCGACAGCGCGGCCATGACCAGCCGGTCGAATCCGAGCGCGACCCCGGCGCATTCCGGCATGCCGTGATCGAGGCTGGCCAGGAAGCGCTCGTCCATCGGTCTCGCCGGTTGTCCGCGCCGGGCACGGCCGGCCAGGTCCGCCTCGAAGCGGCTGCGCTGTTCGCGCGGGTCGGCCAGCTCGTGGAAGCCGTTGGCGAGCTCGACGCCGTCCACGTAAAGCTCGAAACGCTCCGCCACCGGGAACTCGCCGGGGCGGACGCGCGCAAGCGCCGCCTGCGAGGCGGGATAGTCGTACAGGAACGCCGGCGCGGCCCGCCCGAGTCGCGGACCGACCGCGGTCGAGACCAGCAGGTCGAGCAGGGCGTCGCGGTCGTGGGCGGCACTCACCGGCACGTCCACGGCATGGTGTGCGAGCGTCGCGAGGAGTTCGCGCTCGGTGGCGGTCATCGGGTCGGCGCCCGTGTGGTCGAGGACCGCCTGCCGGTAGCTGATCCGCTCGGCCCGCGCGAAGCTCCTCAGGCCGGCGGTGGCCCGCGCCAGCATCGCCTCGACGTCGTCCATCAGCCGCGGCGCGTCGAAGCCGAGCCGGTACCACTCGATCATGGCGAACTCGGGGTTGTGCAGCGTCCCGCGCTCGCCGTCGCGGAACACGTGGCAGACCTGGAAGCAGTCGCCGAGGCCGGCAGCCAGCAGCCGCTTCATCGGATATTCGGGTGAGGTCTGCAGGTACATCCGCCCGGCGCCCGCGACGTCGGCGGGTACGGACTCGAGGTGAAGGTCCGTGACCGCGGCCTGCGACAGCAGCGGCGTGTCGACCTCCACGACGCCCTGCTCTGCGAAGTAGGCGCGGATCCGCGCGAGCATCGCCGCGCGCCGGCGCAGTACCTCCCGGGTGGCCGAGGGCCGCCACTCGGTCGCGATCATGGCGTCAGCGTCGCGATCCGTTCGCCTACGCGAACCGACCTGCCGGGCACGAGGTCCGGGCGCAGGGCCGCCCGTCCCGCCGGGAACAGCAGGATGACGGTCGATCCCATGTTGAACTGCCCGAGCTCGGCCGCCTTCTCCAGCGCGACCAGCGGATCGTGGGCGGGCAGTTGCCGCGCCCGGCGCCCGCGGTGGGGCGGCAGTTCCCCGGTCCAGGACAGGCTGATGCTGCCGACGACCAGCGCGCCGACCAGCACGACGGCCCTGGGGCCGGCGAGGGTGTCGAACACGCAGGCCACGCGCTCGTTGCGGGCGAAC
>DATHZW010000331.1:0-4652 GCA_035458405.1 Steroidobacteraceae bacterium
CGGCACGTCGGGGAAAACGCGGATCCAGATCTGGCCGCCGCGCTTCACGTAGCGGGTCATCGCGCGACGGGCCGCCTCGATCTCGCGTGCCGTCATGCGCGCGCGCCCGGTGGCCTTCAGCCCGAAGTCGCCGAAGGCGACCGTGCTGCCGCGGATGGCAACCCCTGCGAGGTTGCCCTTGTGCATCTTGCGGTACTTGGTTCGCTTTGGCTGCATCATGATTCAGGTACTCCCCGGGCTCAGCCCGCCGCCGGCTCGGCCACCGGCTTCTGCGGCTCGTCGGCCGCGGCAGCCTCCAGTTCCTGGCTCTCGAAGACCTCGCCCTTGAACACCCAGACCTTGATGCCGATGAGGCCGTAGGTCGTGTGCGCCTCGGCGGTGCCATAGTCGATGTCGGCCCGGAAGGTATGCAGCGGAATGCGGCCCTCGCGGGTCCATTCGGAGCGGGAAATCTCGGCGCCGTTCAGGCGGCCGGCCACGCGGACCTTCACGCCCAGCGCGCCGCTGCGCATCGTGTTCATGACCGCGCGCTTCATGGCGCGGCGGAACATCACGCGCTTCTCGATCTGCTGGGCGATGCCCTCCGCGACCAGCGTCGCGTCGAGCTCCGGCTTGCGGATCTCGGCGATGTTGAGCCGGACGTCGGCGACCGACATCTTCACCAGCCTGGCGACCTCGAGGCGCAGCTTCTCGATGTCCTCGCCCTTCTTGCCGATCACCATGCCCGGACGCGCGGTGTGGATCGTGATGTTCGCCTTGCGCGCCGCACGCTCGATGTGGATGCGGCTGACGGAGGCCTCGGCGAGCTTCTTCCTGAGGAACTCGCGCACCAACCAGTCCGAGTGGAGGTGTGCGGCGAAGTTCTTCGAATCGGCGTACCAACGCGACGTCCAGTCGCGCGTTATGCCGAGGCGGATGCCGACCGGATTGACTTTCTGACCCATGCCCTAGCTCCGTTCCTTGATCTTCGCGGCGCTTCAGCCGGCGGAACCGTCAGCGACGGTTACTGTGATGTGGCTCAGACGCTTGATGATGCGGTTGCCGCGCCCCTTGGCGCGCGCCTGGAAGCGCTTGAGGGTCGGCGCGGTGTCGATCTCGATCCGCGCGATCTTGAGTTCGTCCACGTCGGCACCGAGGTTGTGCTCGGCGTTGGCGATCGCCGACTCGAGCACCTTGCGCACGAGCCTGGCGCCCTTCTTCGGCGTGTAGGCGAGCACCTGCAGGGCCTGCCCGACGGGCTGGCCGCGCACCATGTCCGCTATGAGGCGGCACTTTTGCGGCGAGATGTGCGCGTGGCGCAATTTGGCGGAAACCTGCATGGCGTTACTCCGAGGAGGCCTTTCTGTCGCCCGAGTGCCCCTTGAAGGTGCGCGTCGGCGCGAACTCGCCCAGCTTGTGGCCGACCATGTTCTCGGTCACCAGGACCGGGACATGCTGCCGTCCGTTGTGCACAGCGATGGTCAGCCCGACCATGTCGGGCAGGACCATGGAACGGCGCGACCAGGTCTTGATCGGGCGCCGGTCGTTCTTTTCACGGGCCACCTCGACCTTCTTCGCGAGATGAAGGTCGACGAACGGGCCCTTTCTGAGCGAGCGTGACATGTTGTCCCAGGCTCCTTACTTGCTACGACGACGCACGATAAATGCGTCGGTGCGCTTGTTCTTGCGCGTCTTCTTGCCCTTGGTATGCCAGCCCCACGGCGACACCGGGTGCGGGTTACCCTGGCCGGAACGGCCCTCGCCGCCACCGTGCGGATGGTCGACGGGGTTCATCACGACGCCGCGGACGGTCGGGCGGATGCCGCGCCAGCGCTTGGCGCCCGCCTTGCCGAAGCTGCGCAGGTTGTGCTCGTCGTTGCCCACCTCGCCGAGCGTGGCGCGGCAGTCGGCGTTGACGCGGCGCATCTCGCCGGACTTCAGCCGCAGCAGCGCGTAGCCGCCCTCGCGGCCGGTGTACTGCGCGGAGTTGCCGGCGGCGCGGGCGATCTGGCCGCCCTTGCCGGGCTTCAACTCGATGTTGTGGACCACCGAGCCGACCGGGACGTTCCTGAGCAGCATGGTGTTGCCGGGCTTGATCGGCGACTCCGGGCCCGACTGGACCTCGTCGCCGACGCCCAGGCCCTTCGGGGCCAGGATGTAGCGGCGCTCGCCGTCCCTGTAAAGGATCAGCGCGAGGTAGGCCGAGCGGTTCGGGTCGTACTCGAGCCGTTCGACCCGGCCGGGCACGCCGTCCTTGTCGCGACGGAAGTCGACTACGCGATACTTCTGCTTGTGGCCACCGCCCTTGTGGCGCGTGGTCAGCCGGCCGGAGGTATTCCGCCCGCCGGTGGACTTCTGCGACGCCACGAGCGCGCGCACGGGCTTGCCCTTGTGCAGGCCCGACCGGTCCGGACGCACCTGGAAACGCGTTCCGGGCGAAGTCGGCTTGAGCTTTTTCAATGCCATCGTTCTGCCTTCCCTTCCAGCGGCGCCCCCTTAGGGAGCCTCCACTCCGCCAAGCTCGATGGCCTGGCCAGCCTGCAAGCGCACGTAAGCCTTCTTCCAGTCCGAGCGGCGACCCTCGAAACGGCCGAAGCGCTTGTGCTTGCCCACCTGGTTGACGACGTTCACCGACTGCACCTTGACGTCGAACATGAATTCGACCGCAGCCCTGATCTCGGGCTTGGTGGCGTCGTTGCGCACCCGGAACACGTACTGACCCGCCTGCTCGGCGACCCGCGCGCTCTTCTCGGAGACATGCGGCGCGACCAGGATGTTGATCAGGCGCTCCTTCGAAATCCTTTCCTTGTTCGTGCTCATGCCAGGCGCTCCTCGAGCATCTTCAGCGCGCCGACGGTCGCCAGGACCTTCTCGTAGCGCGCGAGGCTGACCGGATCCAGGCTCGCCACCGGCAACACGTGGACCGAGGTCAGGTTGCGGGAGGCCAGCCACAGCTTCTCGTCATAGGCCTCGACCAGGATCAGCACGCTCTCGAGGCCCAGCTCCTTGAGCTTGCCCACCAGCATGCGGGTCTTCGGCGCCTCCAGGTCGATGCCGGCGGTCACCACCAGGCGGTCCTGGCGGGCCAGCTCCGACAGCATGGAGCGGATCGCACCGCGGTACATCTTGCGGTTGACCTTCTGCTCGTAGCTGCGCGGCGCCGCGGCAAAGGCACGACCACCGCCGACCCAGATCGGGCTGCGCGAGGAGCCCGCGCGGGCGCTGCCGGTGCCCTTCTGGCGCCACGGCTTCTTGCCGCCGCCGCGGACCTCGGCCTTGGTCTTCTGCGCCTTGGTGCCGGCCCGGCCGGCGGCCATGTAGGCGGTCAGGACCTGATGAACGAGCGGCTCGTTGAATTCACGGCCGAACGTCGCATCGCTGACTTCAATCTCGGAGCCGTTGGCCCCGGCGTTAACAAGCTTCAGCTTCATCGCGGGAGCCTCGGATCACTTCTTGGCCGGGGCGACGTACTTGCGTCGCGCCTGACCGGCTACCTTGACCGACGGGCGGACGACGACAGAGCCGCCCTCGGCACCCGGCACGGACCCGCTCACGAGGAGCAGGTTGCGTTCCACGTCGACCTGGACCACCTGGAGGTTCTCCTGGGTCCGGCGCTCGCCGCCCATGTGGCCGGACATGCGCTTGCCCTTGAAGACCCTGCCCGGCGTCTGGCGCTGGCCGATCGAGCCGGGGGCGCGATGGACCACCGAGGCGCCGTGGGTGGCCGGGCCGCCCGCGAAGCCGTGGCGCTTCATGGTGCCCGCGAAACCCTTGCCGATCGTCGTCCCGGTGACGTCGACCACCTGGCCGGCCTGGAACAGGTCGACCTTGAGCTCGGCTCCCGTCTTCAGTTCGCCGCCCTCGCCCTCGGCCAGGCGGAATTCCAGGGTCGTCGAACCGGGCTCGACGCCATGCTTGGCGAAGTGGCCGGCGACGGGCTTGGAAACGCGGGACGCGCGGCGCGACCCGACGGTGACCTGGATTGCGCGGTAGCCATCGCGCTCGCTGTCCCTGACCTGCACTATGCGGTTGGGGAGCGCCTCGATGACCGTCACCGGCACGGAATCACCCGCGTCGGTAAATACCCGAGTCATGCCGCACTTGCGGCCGACCAGACCAATGGTCATGACCTTTGTCCTCGTTGCACCGTACCGGCTGCGATTGGCCGGCACTGCCTCTGTCCATCTTCCCCGGGCACGGGAGGCGCCAAGCCTGCCCGCTACCCGCCGGAACCCGGGCCCCGAAAAAACCACGGCGCCACGGCTCAGGGCCGGGCGCCCGCTGGGGGCCAAAACGAGCCGCCTAGTATAGCGGCTCCAGTGGGCGGCGCAAGCCGCCCGGAAATGCTCAGTTCAGCTTGATCTGGACGTCCACGCCGGCCGGCAGCTCGAGCTTCATCAGCGCGTCCACCGTCTTGTCGGTCGGGTTGATGATGTCCATCAGCCGCTTGTGGGTGCGGATCTCGTACTGGTCCCGCGCGTCCTTGTCGCCGTGCGGGGAGACGAGGACCGTGAACTTCTCGATCTTGGTCGGCAGCGGCACCGGGCCACGGACCGTCGCGCCCGTCCGCCGGGCGGTCTCGACGATCTCCCGGGCCGAGCTGTCGATCAGGCGGTGATCGAAGGCCTTCAGGCGGATACGGATGTTCTGACTCGATGCCATGTTCGTGTTCC
>DATHZW010000332.1:0-5622 GCA_035458405.1 Steroidobacteraceae bacterium
GCCGGGATCGGCAACCAGCGGGTCTGGCTTGCGATCACGCTCGTGCTGGTCGCGGCGGGGCTGCTGTGGCGGGTCATCGCGACCGCGCCGCCGGCGTCGATGTCGCCCTACTGAATGCCAGCGCCCAGCGGGACGATGGCGCCGGTTCGTCAGTCGGCCTTGTACTTGTCGTGGCAGGCCTTGCAGGCGCCGCCCACTTCGCCCAGGCCCGCGGCGACGAGCTTGGGGTCGCCGCTGCTCGCTGCCTCGGCCAACTTGACCGTCGCCTGCTCCAGCGCGGCCGCCTTGGACTTGAAGTCGTCCATGTTCTGCCAGATCTCCGGCTTGGCCTTGGTTGGCGCACCCGTCTGCGAGTCGGCGGGGAAGCCTTCGGCGATCATCGGCGCAATCTGTGCCAGGCGCGTCGCCCTGAGTTCGGCCGCCTTTGCGTCGAAGGGAATTTCGCCCTTGACCATCGCTGCGATGGGTCCGATGTTCCAGCTGAGCAGGTACAGGGCGGATTGGCGATATTTGATCGTGCGCTCGGCCTTGGTCGGCTGGCTCTTGCCGGCCTGTTCGGCAAGGCCCGGTGCGGCCAGGCCCAGGGCGGCGGCGCCGGCGGCGCCCAGCGCCAGCATGCGGGTCCGGCGGGAAATTGAACTCGTGTCCTTCATGTAGTGCTACCTGCGTAAGTTTGCCTGGGTGCCGTCCGCCGCTGGCGGCGACGGGCACAGGGTAGTCAAGCGCCGGTCCGCAATCCAGTCCGTGCGACGGGTTGAACAGGGCGGTGGCCCGCCGCTGGCCGGGGGGTGGGGCCGCTGCGCGCCACCCGGGCCGGCGGCGAGCCCGGCGCAGGCCGGGTCCCCCGGTCGAGGTGCCCGCCCGGCGTTCAGTGCTTCGAAGAGCGATCGGTGGCCTGCTGCTCGATCGACTCGCGGTGGGCCTTGAGGATCTCGCGGATCCGCGGCGTCTTGGGCCTGCCGGCCATGCGGGCGATCGCGGCCGGCAGTTCATGCCATTCACGGCCCCAGCTCATCAGCCGGACTGCGTCCCGGACCACCTCGGTGTCGAATTCGTCCCCGGCGACGGCGGGAGTTTCTTCCGCGGCTTCCGCCGGCCGCGTGTCGGGCTCGCCTGGCCTGGCGGTGGCCACGGGCTGGGTATCATCGATTGGCGCCTGGGCGGGCGTGCCGTCCTGCACGGTCAGCGATTCAATCGGGCGCTGTTGCTCCGGCTCGGCCATCGGGATGTATCGCTGCACGTGCTGCGACCCCACCAGGTTGGCGAGGAAAGACATCAATTCGAGCGCCTCGGACAGCGATGGGTCGCCCGCCGCGACACGCGTCTGGACGATGCGCTGCAGGTCGGCGAGTCGCTGGCTGGCCAGGTCGACGATCCATGGCGTGGGCCGCTGGTGTTGCGGCCAGGGCTGGACGAGCCAGTACTGGTCGTCCGACAGGCGTGTGTAACGGGTGTGCAGTTCGAGGCTCTTGCGCCACTTGGCGAGCAGTTGGACGATGCGCTCGTCGGCTGGTGTCATGGCAGGACCCATCGGATGGCCGGTGTCGACTTAACGTAACGCAAGCGCTGGCCCGATGCCCGGGTTTGATGAGAATTGTTGATCGTGGTCACAGATCCGGCCGCGTGCGCCGGCCGGGGCGCCCCGGCATCGCCCAGCCAGGGCCGGCGAGCGCTGTGGTACAAGGCGGGCGAGGCGCGGGCTGGAGGAGCGGGATGGGAACAGGGATCGACAGGGTCATGGTGCTGCTTGCGACCAGTGCCACGCTCGCGCTGAACGGCTTGGCCAGTACGGCGGGAATCAACGGCCGCAGCACGGGTGCGGTCGCCAACCAGTACGACCTGCCGTTCACGCCGGCCGGCTACGTCTTCTCGATCTGGGGACTGATCTACTTGGCGCTGGTCGCCTTCAGCGCCTGGCAGTTCTCCGCATCCGGCGCCCGGTCGGCCCGCGCCGCCGCGATCCGTTCGATCTATGTCTTTTCGGCGGCCGCCAACATGGCGTGGCTGTGGTTCTGGCATCACGAGGCGCTGGCGGCGGCGATGGTCGTCATGCTCCTGCTGCTCGCCTCGCTTGCGGTCATCTACCGCCAGCTGTCCGGCAGTCCGCCGGCGTCCCGTCTCGAGGCCTGGTGTCTCGACGTCCCGTTCAGGCTCTACCTCGCCTGGATCACGATGGCGGCCCTCGCCAACCTGAGTGTCGTCGTGGCGGAGGCCACCGGGCTGCCGCTGTCGTTCGACCCGATCATCTGGTCGCAGGGCATGCTCGTGGCCGCGCTCGTGATCGGCGCGCTGGTCTTCGCGCGCCTGCGCGACCCCATTTACCTGTGCGTGATCAGCTGGGCGGCAGTCGGCATCGCCTTGAAAGGCGGCCAGGCGCCGGCGGTCTCCGTTCCGGCGATGATCGTCGCGGGCCTGGCGGGACTCGGTGCCGTCGGCCTGCTGCTCGCTCCCCCGCGAGCCGGCAGTGATCAGTCCACGACGCGATGACCCGAGGCCGCCGTCAGTTCGGCGAACAGGTCGATGAGACGGCGCGTCAGCGGCCAGTCTCCGGACGTGCCGATCGGCCGGCCGTCGATCGATGCGATCGGCGCCAGCTCACCCATGGTGCCCGTGCAGAACGCCTCGTCGGCGCGGTAGAACTCGGTCAGCGACAGGTCGCGGACTTCGTGCCCGATGCCGTGCGCGGCGCAGAGTTCGAGCACCGCGGCGCGCGTGATGCCCTCGGGGCAGGCGACGGCCCGCGGGGTCGCCACGGCGCCCCGTTCCACGAGGAAGAGATTGGTGGCGTTGGTCTCTGCGACGAAGCCGCGCGCGTCGAGCATGACGGCGTCGTCCGCGCCGGCGACATTGGCCTCGATCTTGGCCAGGATCGACTGCAGCAGGTTGTTGTGGTGGATCTTGGGATCCAGGCAGTCCGGCGGAAACCGCCGCAGGCTGGACGTAACCAGCGCGAGTCCCTGCCGGCCGTAGACCGGCGCCTTGAACTCGGCCAGCACGATCAGCGTCGGTCCCGACTGGTTGAGCCTGGGGTCCATGCCGGAGGTGAGCTTCACGCCGCGCGTCAGCGTCAGTCGTATGTGCACCCCGTCGCGCATGCGGTTCGCCTCGAGCGTCCGGCGTATCTCGTCGATGATCCGTTCGTGCGGCGGGATGTCGGCGAAGGCCAGCGCGCGGGCGGAGGCGACCAGCCGGTCGAGGTGCTCGGCGAGACGGAAGATGCGGCCGTCGTACAGGCGCAGCCCTTCCCAGACCGCGTCGCCTCCCTGGACGACGCTGTCGAAAGGGCTGACGCCGGCTTCGTCGCGGTGAGTGAGTCGGCCGTTGATGTTGACGACCAGGTTGCGATTGCGTTCGTCGAACCGCTGCAGCATGGACGATTCCTCACGCCCGGAGGCGGTGTGCGCCGAGGCGCTCGTAGTAGGGCATGGCCTCATCGTACAGGGCGGCCAGCTCCGGTGGCGGGCCGGCGCGCCTCGGTCCCGGCGGCGCGAATCCGGTGGACGCCTCCACCGCCGCGTACCAGTGCGGCGCCCAGACGCCATCGGTGTCTCGTGGCCCGGCCGGCCAGTGCAGCATCTCCTCCAGGTACGGCACTTCGAGCGCGTCGCAGAGGCGCCGGAGCAGCGCCGCGGGGTTCTCCAGCACGTCGCGCGAGTCGATGACCGGCGGCGCGCGTCCCGCCCGCCCGGCAACCTGGTCGAACAGCTCGCACTGCAGCGGCAGGCCGGTGTCCTCCAGCGTCGGGTCGGGAACGATGCGCGCGAACGAGGCGAGCATGTCAGCCGGATCGCGGATCAGGAAGGCGTGGGTCAGCTTGTCGAGCCAGTCGCGGCCGACCTCGGGCAGCAGATGCTTCGCCATGTGCTTCTGGTAGAAGATCGGCTTGCCTTCCGGCACTGGCCCCGTAAGCCAGTCGGTCACGCGCCGCCAGTCAGTGTCATGTGACTGAATCACCTGCTCGCGCGCGGGGTGAGGCGCGCCGGAGACTTGCAGGTAATGCGCGTAAAGCGGCTCGTCACAGACGAAGGTATCCGGCCTTGCGCCCCAGGAGCGCAGGAGGGTCGTGGAGATGTTGCGCGGGCCGGACCACATGGCGATCCGGGCGGGCTGTTCGCTCATGGCACCCTGTGGAAGCTGCCCCCGGGAGGCCAGTCTAGCCGAAGCCTCCGTAGCGCGGCCTACCTGCAGGGAAGGCAAGCCGGTGGGGATGGCGTCCCCAGGGGGATGGCTCGGGCCCGCGGCCCTCGTCCCTCGCCTGGCGGCTCGGGACCCGCGCCCTGTGGCGCGGTCCTTCGCGAGCGCTGCCGCGCGCGCTCGTCGAACCCCCTACGGGGGTTCTCATCCCTGTCGGTCATCGCGTGAAATTGGCGCTCCCAGGGGGATTCGAACCCCCGTACCAGCCTTGAGAGGGCTGTGTCCTGGGCCTCTAGACGATGGGAGCGCAGGTCGAAGTTCCCGTTCGGGGCTGCCCGACGGGGCGTGTATTATATAGGGCCTCGATTCGACCACAAGCGGACCTTCCTTTTTTTGAACGACTCAATCAACCGGACACATGAGCCGGTCATCATCGAGCGCCCCGACCACCCGGTCTCACGCTCGCTCCTCGCGTCAGGCGCGCTCAAGGTCCTGTATCGCCTCAAGGATGCCGGCTACCAGGCGTTCCTGGTCGGTGGCTGCGTCCGCGACATCCTGATCGGCATCACGCCGAAGGACTTCGACGTGGCGACCGACGCCTCGCCAGACGAGGTGCGTAGCCTGTTCCGCAATTGCCGGCTCATCGGCCGCCGCTTCCGGCTCGCCCACGTCCGTTTCGGCGACCACATCGTCGAGGTGGCCACCTTCCGTGCGGAGCATGACGACGAGGAACCGGACGTCGAAGGCAGCATCGAGGAGGGCGAGGGGGATGCAGAGATCGAGGCCGAACTGGCCGGCGAGCCGGACGACCGTCGCGTGCAGGACGATCGCGGCAGGCTGCTGCGCGACAACATCTACGGCACGATCGACCAGGACGTCTGGCGCCGCGACTTCACCTGCAACGCGCTCTACTACAACATCCAGGATTTCTCGATCTGGGACTACGTCGGCGGCTTTGCCGACATCGAGGCCCGGATCCTGCGGTTGATCGGCGACCCCGAGACACGCTATCGCGAGGACCCGGTCCGCATGCTGCGGGCGGTCCGCTTCCAGGCCAAGCTAGGGTTCTCGATGGATCCCCAGACGCGGGATCCCATCCCCCGGCTGGCCACCTTGATCGACGGCGTGCCGCCGGCGCGGTTGTTCGACGAAACCCAGAAGCTCTTCCTGACCGGTTCGGCGCGGAAGGCCTTCGACCTGCTGGTCGAATACCGGATGCTCGAGCACCTGTTCCCGGCGACGGCCACGCACCTGGCCACCGAGCCCGACGGCATGGCCAGCCGACTGCTGCGCGTGGGACTGGAATCGACCGACCGGCGCGCCGCCGAGGGCCGAAGCCTGACGCCCATGTTCCTGTTTGCGGTCATGTTGTTCGGCCCGATCTCGGCTGCGGCGCAGCGGCGTTTCGACTCGGGTACGCCGGCGAACCTGGCGATCGCCGAGGCCTGCGACGACGTCGTGTCCGCGCAGGTCAGGCGCATCAGCCTG
>DATHZW010000333.1:0-8713 GCA_035458405.1 Steroidobacteraceae bacterium
GCGGCAGCGACCGACTACCTTCGCCGGAACCTGATCAGCGAGTCCCAGGATGCCCCGGAGCCTTTCCCGCCGCCGCTTCGTCCAGCGCGCTTTCGCCGCATCCGCATTGGCGATCTCGCCCATCGGCCGGCTCGCCGCCCAGGTCCGTTTCTCGTCCTATCCGTTCAAGCTCGGCGTCGCCTCGGGAGACCCGACGTCGGACGGCTTCGTGCTCTGGACGCGCATCGCACCCGAGCCGTTCGAGCCGGAGCAACTGGGCCTGGTCGGCTTCGAGGTCGACTGGGAAGTGGCGGAAGATCCCGCCTTCGCGCGCATGGTCGCCCGCGGCAGTTATCTCGCCCAGGCCCATCTTGCCCACTCGGTGCACGCCGAGGTCGCCGGCCTGGCGCCGGGCCGCGAGTATTTCTACCGTTTCAGGCTCGGGCCTTACGAAAGCCCCGTTGGCCGCGCACTGACCGCCCCGGCCGCCACGGACTCGCCGTCCGCACTGCGCTACGCCGTCTGCTCCTGCGCGCACTACGAGCAGGGATTCTTCTCGGCCTACCGCTACATGGCGGACGACCGGCCGGACCTCATCCTCGAGCTCGGCGACTACATCTACGAGTCCGGCTATGGCGAGCACCGGGTCCGCCTGTTCGACAAGCGCGAGGCCGTCACGCTCACCGACTTCCGCCACCGCTACGCGCAATACAAGCTCGACCCGGACCTGCAGGCCGCGCACGAGGCCTGCCCCTGGCTGGTCACCTGGGACGATCACGAGGTCAGCAACGACTACGCGGCGCTCGTGAGTTCACACGAGGCCTGCGGCGGCCCGGCCGTGCGCGACGCCTTCGTCAGCCAGCGCGCCGCTGCCTACCAGGCCTGGTACGAGAACATGCCGGTGCGCGAGTCGCGCCTGCGCGCCGGGGCCGGCATCCAGCTCTATGGCGACCTCGACTGGGGCCGGCTCGCGCGCTTCTATGTGCTCGACACCCGCCAGTATCGTTCGCCGCTTGCCTGCGCGCTGCCGGCGACGTTTGCGACCTGTGACACGCAGGCGGGTCGGGCGCTGCTGCGCGCCGGCGCAGGCGGCGGGCGGCAGATCGGCATCAACGACCCCGCCTGCAAACCCGAGCTGGAGGATCCGTCGCGGACGATGCTCGGCGTGGAGCAGGAGCGCTGGCTGGACGGCGCCCTGTCGAGCAGCCGGGCGCGATGGAACCTCTTCGCCCAGGGCAAGCCTTTCGCGGGGATCCTCGAGGGCACGCCGGAGGCCCCGACGACCTACTCGGACGGCTGGCCGGGATACCCGGCGGCCCGGCAGCGCCTGCTCGACGCCCTGGCGCGACACAGGGTCGCCAACCCCGTCATCCTGAGCGGCGACCTTCACGCCTTCTTCGTCAATGAGGTCCGCAACGCGCGCGGTGCTTCCGTGGCCGTCGAGATGATCACATCGTCGATCGCCAACAACAACAAGGACAAGTCGAAGACGCTGCCCCGGAACCCGCACATCCGGTTTCACGACGGGACGCACAGCGGCTACATCCTTTGCGAGGCGACGCCGGAGCGGATGCGGGCCGACATGGTGGCGATCGAGGACATGCACGACCCGCGAACGCCGCGATCGGTGCTGGCCACCTACGAAATCGCGGCAGGCAGCTCGCAGCCGCGCCGCCTCGAGCCCTGAGCTCGCCGCCGGCGAGCGATCCGGACCGGCCCGGGCCGACGTTCAGCCGCCGCGCCGCGCGCGGTGCATGCGCCGGGCGGTCGCGAGTTCGTCCTTGAGGTAGGCCCAGGCGGCTTGCAGCACGCCAAGGCGGGTGTCCGCCACGCCGCGGTCGGCGAGGCGGAAGATCTGCTGGTAATACCAGCCCTGCGCGCCCAGCACATTCATGACCCGCATGGGCAGCAGGGGGCTCGTCGGCGACCGCCAGCCGCGCTCGGCCAGCCTGAGACGGTCCTCCCAGGCCACGGCCCGGTCGGCCTCGCCCGACAACAGCCTGCGCGGCAGGTCCGGCTCGGTGCACAGTGGCCTGCCCAGGCCGACGACGTCGCAGTCGCCCTCGGCGACGGCCGACTCCATCGCCGCGCGCGTGCGGAAGCCGCCGGTGATCATGAGCGGCATCCGCGCCACCTCGCGCAGGGTCTCGGCGTAGGCGGCGAAATACGCCTCCCTGCGACGCGTGCTGGGCCTGACCGGCATGGCGCTCGAACGCTTGCCCTCGAAGCCGAGCAGCCGCGGCTGCTCGTAGCTGCCGCCGGAGACCTCGAGCAGGTCCACCGACTCGTCGTTCAGCCAGCGGACCACCTGCACGCACTCCTCGTTGCTGAACCCACCCCGGCGGAAATCATCGGAGTTCAACTTCAGCGCCACGGGGAAGTCGCGGCCGACGGCCGCGCGCACCGCACGCAGCGTCTCGATCAGGAAACGCGCGCGGTTCTCCAGGCTGCCGCCCCAGGCGTCCGGGCGGCGGTTGGTCACGGGCGAGAGAAACGAGCTGATCAGGTAGCCGTGCGCGCCGTGCACCTGCACGCCGGTGAAGCCGGCCTCCCGTGCGACCACGGCGGCTGCCGCAAACCGCGAGATGAAATCCAGGATCTCCGCCTCGGTCAGCGCACGCGGGCGGGCGTAACTGCCCAGCAGTTCCAGCTGGACCGCCGAAGGTCCCAGCGGCTGGGAAGTGACGTAGCGCGGCGACTGGCGGCCGGCGTGGGCGATCTGCATCCACAGGTGATTGCCGGCGACCGTCCCGGCCTGCGCCCAGGCGGCCAGCCGGGAGCGCGCCTCGGGGGCCGTGGTCAAGGGATCGGTGATGTCGATGGCGACGTTGCCGGGACGTTCCAGGACCCGCCGGTCGACCTGCACATTGCCGGTGATCAGCAGCCCCGCGCCGCCCTCGCTCCAGAGCCGGTACAGGCTGGCGTGCCGGTCCGTCGCGCGCAGATGCTCGTCGGCCACGCCCTCGGTCATGGCCGCCTTGGCCAGTCGGTTGGGCAGGGTGGCGCCGCAAGGCAGCACCAGGGGTGTCATTAGTGCTGAGGCGATCATGGTCCCTGTCGATTACACTTCGCGCCACGGCCAACGCGGTTTCCGCCCCCACTGTAACCCAGCCGCGGTACCGGGCCGCCCATGATCCCCGGCGAAAGGACCCTGTGCCTGCCGACAAGACGGTCTTGCCAAGGAAATGAGCGAAATTTCATCGACTAGCGCGAACCGGCGGGTGCTCGTCTTCGGGGCCCGCGGCTACGTCGGGACCAATCTGGTCCCCCGCCTGCTGCGTGAAGGCGTCACCGTCCGGGCCACGGCGCGCGCGGTTGCGCCGCTCGAGGCCCGCAACTGGCCGGGCGTCGAGATCGTCCAGGCCGACGCGCTGGTGCCCGCGTCGCTGCCCGCTGCCCTCGCAGAGGTCGATACCGCCTATTACCTCGTGCATTCGATGGGAGCCGGCAAGGGTTTCGGCAAGCTCGACCTGCATGCCGCGCAGAACTTCGCGCAGGCCGCGGCCGAGGCCGGCGTGCGCTGCATCGTCTATCTCGGGGGGCTGTTCCCGGAAGACGCTGACAGCGAACACCTGCTGTCGCGCCTCGAAACCGGGGTTGCGTTGCGCGAAGGGTCCGTACCGGTCATCGAACTGCGCGCCGGTATCATCGTGGGACCGGGCTCGGCCGCGTTCGAGATCATGCGCGACCTGGTGCTGAACCTGCCGGTGATGATCACGCCGCGCTGGGTGCACCAGAAATCGCCGCCGATCGCGCTCGAAAACCTGCTCGAGTACCTGGTGCGCCTGCCGCTGATTCCCGAGGCGCAGGGGCGGATCTTCGACGCCGGCGGGCCGGAAGTCCTGACCTATGCCGACATGATGCGGACCCTGGCCAGGTTGGCCGGCAAGCGCAAGCCGCTGATCATTCCCGTTCCGGTGCTGACGCCGAGGCTGTCTTCCCGCTGGCTGTGGCTGGTGACGGCGGTGCCGACCTCGGTCGCGCGGGCGCTGATCGGCGGACTGAAACACGACTTCACCGCCAAGGACGCCGAGCTCAGGCAGCTGGTGCCGCAGAAACTGCTGAACTTCGAGGAATCGGTCCAGGCGGTCTTCGACGCCGAGGACCGCCACGAGGTACAGGCGCGCTGGACCGAGGGCGCCTTCCCGATGCGCGGCCACCGGCGCGAGCACGCTTTCTACGCCAAGCGGGCCGACGGCACCACGGTGACCGAGGCCAGCCCGGATGCGGTCTGGCAGGTGCTCAAGCGCATCGGCGGCAGGAACCGCTACTACGGCGCCGACCTGCTCTGGTGGCTGCGCGAGACGCTGGACTGGATCATCGGCGGGCCGGGCCGGAATCGCGGCCGGCGCGACGCCGACGACCTGCGCATCGGCGACCACGTGGATTCCTGGACCGTCGTCGGCCTCGAGCCCGGGCGGCGCCTGACCCTGATGATGGGCATGAAGGCGCTGGGATCCGGCGTACTGGAGTTCGATCTGGAGCCGCTGGACAACGGCGGCACGCAGCTGACCGCCACCGCCTACTGGCACCCTGCCGGCGTGGGCGGGCTGGTGTACTGGTACTCGCTGTTCCCCGCGCACCTGTTCATCTTCGACAACATGACCCGGAACATCTGCAGGCGGGCCGAGCAGCAGGAGCAGCTCGCCCCCAGCTAGGGCAACCGGCCGGTTTGCGCCAGGGCGGCCCACCGTCAGCGTTGGCGCGTGCGCTCCCGCCATTCCCAGGGCGGCACCGGGTCCGGCTCCACCCATAATCCCGCCTTCCGCGCCCGCGCCTCGCGTTCGTCGTCCGCGTAGCGCGCGCGGTCCTCTTCGCCCTGCTCGGCCGCGTGGCGCTTGTAATGCCAGGCCAGGCCCATGGTGATCAACGCGTGGCCTGCGTCGAGGTTCTTCGGGCAGCGTGGTTCTTCCCGGCAGGGCATGTCGGGGGAGACGACCCAGAGCCTGCCGACCGCGCGGCCGTAGCGATCCACGTTGTCCCACTCGAGGCGCGCAGGCCTGCCCAGCACCAGCACGGCCAGCGCCTGGCGCGCCGGTTCCCCGAAAGGCTGGTCGGGCTCGGGCGCATCGATCCCCGCGAGGCGCAGCTCGTAGCGGTTGCCGTCCGCGTCCGTGACGCCCAGGACGTCGCCCTCGGCCACGGCGATGACCTCGACGTCGTTCACCGCCGCCTGCGCCGCCAGCGACCAGGCCAGCATCGAAAACAACGCGAGGCGCAGCAGGCGAATCGTGGTCATGGGCCGGAGATTAGCTGCGGCAAGCGGGCCTGCCCACCACCGGCGCCTGGCGATTCAAACCCTTCAGGCGGCGCCGGCATCCAAACAGTTGAACAGCCGCGAGAATCAGTCAGGAGGCACCATGAGAGCGACCAACTCAAGGGACTGGGACGACCTTCACGCCAGGATGCTGCGAAACGAAAGCTTCGGCGGTGCGCTCACGCTCGCCTTCCAGGTGCTCGTCGTGGTCGGGCTCTTCTTCGGGTAGACCTAGACGGCCGCCGGACGAACCTCGTCCTGCTCGATCATCCCGTCCCGGAGCCGGATGACGCGACGAGCGTGCGCGGCAACGTGATCCTCGTGCGTCACCACGATGACCGTCTGCCCGCGGGCGTGCAGTTCGTCGATGACGCTCATGATCTCCTCGCCCGTGGCGCTGTCCAGGTTGCCGGTTGGCTCGTCGGCCAGGATGATCGACGGATTGCCGACCAGCGCCCGCGCCATGGCGACGCGCTGGCGCTGGCCGCCGGAGAGTTCATTCGGCTGGTGATGGATGCGATCCGACAGGCCGACCATCGCGATCGCTTCCGCGGCCCGCTTGCGGCGCTCGGCCTTGCCGACGCCGCCGTAGACCAGCGGCAGCTCGACGTTGGCCAGCACCGTCGCGCGCGGCAGCAGGTTGAATGTCTGGAACACGAAACCAATGCGCTTGTTGCGCACCTCCGCCAGCTGCCGATCGCTCATCTCCCTGACGGAACGACCCTCCAGCAGGTAGCTGCCCGACGTCGGCGTGTCGAGGCAGCCGATCATGTTCATCAGGGTCGACTTGCCCGAGCCCGACGGGCCCATGATCGCGACGTACTCGTTCCTGTCGATCCGCAGCGAGACGCCGCGCAGGGCGTGGACCTCGGCCGCGCCCATGACGTAGGTCTTCACCAGGTTGTCGATGACCAGCGTCGGCTGTTCGCCGGCCCCGGCCATCGCTGCACGGCTCGCGTTCATACCGCCCGCTTATAGCACCAATACGGCCTGCCCGGTCGCGGCCAGGCGCGCGCACAGCCGTCCGTTCAGCATTGTCGCCGACGCTGCCGGACCGCGTCTCGTTCCAGGCGGGGGCCAGGATGGCTGGTGCCGGGTGCAGGAATCGAACCCGCGACCTTCTGATTACAAATCAGCTGCTCTACCGTCTGAGCTAACCCGGCCCTGGAGAGGTGCCAGGCAGGTGCCTGGCACCGCGAATGATAACTTAGCCGGGAACGCCGTCGGGTACGCCCATCTGCGTCACCGGCCGGCTGCTCTGGCCGGCCAGGTCGCAGGGCTGCACCTGGAGCCTGAAGATGCGGCCCGAGCCGTCGTCGTAACTGGCCGGGTCGGGCAGCTGCTCCGGCGAGCGGATGTCCACGTCGATCCAGTAGACCGTTCCCGAGCGCTGCCGCTCGTTGACCTCGGGCTGATAACCCAGCGCGCGGACCTCGTCCACGCGTCGCAGCGCGCGCGGCCGCTCCGTGAACAGTCCCAGCGAAATCGTCGGTCCCGTCCCTTCGCCCGGCATCACGTAGGCATCGCCCACGCCGAACTGCCGCAGTCGCTCGACGATCTTCTCGGCGTCGTTGGCGTCGGCGATCCCGCCCATCGACACCCAGTAGCCGGCCCAGACCGGGCCGTCGGCGGCGCGCTGGCGCGGGCCGAGCCCCGCCTCCCGCAGCCGGGCGGACGCACGCGCCGCCTCGGTCAGGTCGAGGAACGGGCCCAGCGTGACGCAGCTCGCGTCCGTGTCGAGCCGCAGCGCCGGCAACGGCGCCGCCGCGGGCGCCTCGCTGGCCAGCACCAGGCGACCGCCGGACGCGACCTGCGCCGCAGGCACGCTCGCCGGACGCACGATCCACTGCGACCATGCGAAAAATCCGACGTTGGCGAGCAGCAACAGGACGATGATCGAACGCACTCAGCGATCCTCCGCGAACACGGCCAGCCCCTCGAGCACGAGGTCCGGAACAATTTCGACCTGCAGGTCCAGCAACGGTTCGATCTTCGCGGCGTCACCGCCGCCGAGCAGGACCCGCGGCGCCACACCGCCCTCGCGTTCCACCCAGAGCGCGACGCGGGCGGCCAGCGCGGCCAGCGCATGCCGGGCACCCAGGTCGACGGCGGAGGCGGTATTGCACCCCAGCATGCCATGGGCCCGCGGCGCCTCGAGCGCCGCGGCACGGGCGATGTCGCTCGTCCCGCCCAGCAGCGCGTCCACCATCATGTCGTAGCCCGGGACGATCAGGCCTCCAGTGTGCCGGCCCCGGGCATCGAGTGCATCCACCGTCATCGCGGTGCCGGCCGCGATGCAGACCACCGCCCCCCGGACGCGCCGCCAAGCAGCGATCATTCCCAGCCAGCGGTCCGCGCCGAGCGCCTCCGGCCGTTCATAGGAATTCTCGATGCCCGCCGCGGCCCGGCTCGCCTGCACGAATTCCGGACGCAGGCCGTGGCGCGCCAGCGCCCACTCGCCCAGCGCGTGGCCGATCGAGGGGCCGGCGACATTGGCGACCAGGATCGCCTCGAACGGACCCCCGGCCGCGTCCAGTCCCTGCATCCATTCGCCGCCCTGCGGGCGGTGCAAGATGGCGCTGCCCCGCGAGAGTTGGCCACGCTCGAGCACGGCCCACTTGGCCCGCGTGTTGCCGACGTCCACCAGCAGTTTCATGCGATCGGCCTCAGGCTGGCCTCGCCGGAGACGAAGCGTTCGATCCGGCCGCCGACCTCGAGCAGCAGCGCGCCGTCGAGGTCGATGCCGCGGGCGATGCCCTCGCTGATTGTGGCGCCGTGTTCGACCCGCGCCGCGCGCCCCGCCAGCGCGTCCGCCGCGCTCCACTCGTCGAAGAACGGCTGGAAACCGGCCAGCTCGAACTCCTCCAGCGACAGCAACAGCTGGTTGACCAGGGCGACCGCCAGCGCCGACCTCGCGGGTGGACCGGAGTCGGCCATCTCGTCGAGCGAGGCCACCTCGAGGCCGGTCTCGCGGATCGCCGCGCGCACCGCGGCCGGCAGCCGCAGGTTCAGGCCGACGCCGATGACCACGTAGGCGGGGCCCGCCGCCTCGATGCGCAGCTCACAGAGGATGCCGCCCAGCTTGCGGCCCCGCCAGAGGATGTCGTTCGGCCATTTCAGCTCGATCCCGCCGATGCCGAGTCCCGCCAGTGCACGCCGCAGCGCGACCCCCGCCGCGAGCGACAGGGCCGACAGCTGGGGCGGCGCCTCGGCGAAGCACCAGCTGACCGACAGGCATATTCCCGAACCGAACGGCGCGAGCCACTCCCTGCCGCGCCGACCGCGCCCCGCGCTCTGGAACTCCGCCAGGCACAGGTCGGCGCTGCCGGGCGCCAGGTCGGTCACCGCCAGCAGGGTCTCGTTGGTCGAGGCCAGTTCGTCCGCCAGCGTCAGCCGTCGCAGGCGGTCGCGTGCACGGCCGGGCAGCGCTGCCAGCATCACCCGCTCATCGAGCAGGTCGAGCGGCGCCGCCAGCCG
>DATHZW010000334.1:0-3918 GCA_035458405.1 Steroidobacteraceae bacterium
GGGCTGGCGGCACGTCCCGCCCTGGGCGATCGGCTGAGCGCTCGCCGAAGACGGCCCGCGGGGGTGCAGCGGCGGGCCTCAATCCATGAGCGCGCGCATCGCGCGGTTGCCCGGGCGCTGGAATCCCGCCTGTTATACTGCCGCGCCCTTCAATCCGCGGTGTCCCGTCGATGTCCGAGCAACTCTATAACGTCAACGTCGCCTCGAGCGAGTTGCTGCCGACTCCGGAGGAGGTCAAGCGCGAGCTGCCCGCTTCGCCCGAGGCCCAGCGATGCGTCCTGAATGCGCGGACCGTGATCCGCGACATCCTCGATCGCCGCGACCCGCGATTGTTCGTGGTGGTCGGCCCCTGTTCGATCCACGACCTGGATGCGGCGCGCGAGTACGCAGGGCGACTGCGGACGCTGGCGGAGAGGGTTTCGCCGACCCTCTACCTGGTCATGCGGGTCTACTTCGAGAAGCCGCGCACGACCGTCGGCTGGAAGGGCCTGGTCAACGATCCGGACATGGACGACTCGTTCCACATCGAGAAGGGCATCCGGATGGCGCGGCGACTCCTGATCGAGCTGGCGGAGATGGGCCTCCCGGCGGCGACCGAGGCGCTGGATCCGATCATGCCGCAGTACCTGGGGGAACTCATCGCCTGGACCGCCATCGGCGCGCGGACCACGGAATCGCAGACACACCGCGAGATGGCTTCCGGGCTGTCCACGCCCATCGGCTTCAAGAACGGCACCGACGGGACCCTGGGCGTGGCGGTCAACGCGCTGCAGTCGGTGTGCAGCCCGCACCACTTTCTCGGCATCACCCAGCAGGGGCAGTCGGCGGTCTTCCGCACGCGAGGCAACGCCTACGCCCACATCGTGCTGCGCGGCGGGGGCGGGCGGCCCAACTACGACTCCGTCAGCATCGCGCTCTGCGAGCAGGCCCTGGCCAAGGCAGGGCTGCCCGTCAACATCGTCGTGGATTGCAGTCATGGCAATTCGAACAAGGACCACGAGCTGCAGCCCCTGGTTGCGGAGAACTGCGTGAACCAGGTGCTGGAAGGCAACCGGTCGATCGTCGGACTGATGCTGGAGAGCCACCTCGGCGCAGGCAATCAGCCGATTCCGGCGGACCTCGGCCAGTTGCGGTACGGGGTTTCGGTGACGGACGCGTGCATCGACTGGGAGACCACCGAGAGGCTGCTGCTCGGCCTGCACCGCCGGCTTTCGGCAGGGCCGCGCCCCGGCACGTCCGCGCCGCCGGGGTCGGGCACGGGCTGATCCGGGCATGCGCGGACCGTCAGGCAGGGTGCTTCCCTACGCGGTACTGGCGGTCGCCCTCGTGGGCGTTTCCTTCGGCTCGATCTTCGTCAGGCTGGCGGCCGCGCCCGCGCTCGCCATCGCACTCTGGCGGATGACGCTGGCTTCGGCGGTCGTCCTGCCAGCGGCCCTCGCCTCCGGCGGCATCCGGCCGGCCACATCAGCGCGCGCCATGGCGCTCGCCGCCGCCGCGGGCGGGTTGCTGGCGCTGCATTTCGGCAGCTGGATGACCTCGCTGCTGTTCACGTCGGTCGCGAACAGCGTCCTGCTGGTCAACACGGCGCCGATCTTCGTCGCGCTGCTGTCCTGGATCTCCGGGCGGGACCGTCCGACCTCGCGGACCTGGGCGGCCGTCGTGCTGGCGACGGCCGGCGCCGCGGTGATCACCTCCGGCGGGCCTTCGGACGCGACTTCGCTGATCGGCAACCTGCTGGCCGTGGGCGGGGCGCTGGCGATGGCGGGGTACCTGCTGCTGGCCCGGGAGGCCCAGCGGGTGCTGGCCTACCTGCCGTACGTGGCCGTGGCCTACGGCACGGCGGCGGTGGTGCTGTGGGCGGCGGTGCTCATCAGCGGCACGCAGTGGCACTCGTTCCCGCCGCAGACCTGGGCGGTGCTGGCGGCCATGGCCGTCGTCTCGCAGCTGGTCGGGCACGGCGGCTACAACTGGTCGCTGAGGCACCTTCAGGCGGCGTTCGTCTCCATCGCGCTGACCGGCGAGCCCGTGCTGGCCTCGCTGCTGGCCTGGTGGTTGCTCGACGAGCCCATCGGCGCGCGGACCGCCCTGGGCGGCGTGCTGGTGCTCTCAGGCATCGTGGTGGCGGCGCGCGCCAGGCGCTGACGTCGCTTCCACCAGCGCCAGCCGAGGAGCGCGGCCAGGGCGGCGAAGTAGAGCAACGGCTCCCGCACGTCCGCCTTGACCTGCCAGTAATAGTGGACACAGCCAAGCAGCGTCGCGACGTACACCAGTCGGTGAAGTTTCTGCCAGCGACGACCCAGGCGGCGCATGGCCCCTCGTGTCGAGGTCAATGCCAGGGGCAACAGCAGCGCAAGCGCCGTGAAGCCGACCGTGATGTAGGGCCGCTTGACGATGTCCTCGTAGAGGATCCGCAAGTCGAGTCCCTGGTCGACGAACAGGTAGAACAGGAAATGGCCGAGCAGGTAGAAGAACGCGGTCAGGCCCAGCATCCGGCGCAAGCGCATCCAGTGAACCCAGCCGGTCATCTCTCGCAGCGGCGTCACGCAAAGCGTCACCAGCAGGAAGTTCAGGCCCCACTTGCCGAGCGTGTGCAGGATCTCCTCGACCGGGTTGGCGCCGAGCGACACGCCGCCGATGCCGGCCACGCCGGCCGCGAGCCAGGCCAGCGGCGCCAGGCAGCCCAGCAGGACCAGCGGCTTCAGGACGAATCGGGCCAGGCTGGCCTGGGACAGCGCCATGCTCAGAACGACCTCTTCAGGTCCATGCCGGCGTACAGCGACGCCACTTCCTCGCCGTAGCCGTTGAACATCTGGGTCGGTTGCCGGTCCCAGAATTTCGCCGAGCCGATGCGCCGCTCGCGCTTCTGGCTCCAGCGCGGGTGATCGACCTCCGGGTTCACGTTGGCGTAGAAGCCGTACTCACGCGGCGCCGACTTCTCCCAGCTCGTGCGCGGGCGGTCCTCGGTGAAGCGGATCTGGACGATGGACTTGATGCTCTTGAAGCCGTATTTCCAGGGTACGACGAGCCGCAATGGCGCGCCGTTCTGGTTGGGAAGCGTCTTGCCGTAGAGTCCGACCGCCAGGATGGCGAGCGGGTTCATCGCCTCGTCGATCCTCAGTCCCTCCCGGTAGGGCCAGTCGAGGACGGGATACCGCTGCCCTGGCATCTGTTTCGGGTCCAGCAGCGTCGTGAACTCCACGTACCTGGCCTTGGAGGTCGGCTTGAAGCGCTTGATCAGGTCGCCGAGCGGAAAGCCGACCCAGGGAATGACCATGGACCAGGCCTCCACGCAACGCAGCCTGTAGATCCTTTCCTCCAGCGGATGCGGCTTGAGGATGTCCTCGAGGGTGAAGTTGCCGGTCACCTCCGCTTCGCCGGCCACGGCCACGTTCCACGGGCGCGTGCGGAAGTTGCGCGAGTTTGCCGCTGGATCGGACTTGTCGGTGCCGAACTCGTAAAAATTATTGTAGCCGGTGACCTCTTCGAAGCGGTTCGGGTCCTCGGTCGTGGAGAAACGGGGATTGGGCTTGAAGCGCAACGGTGGCGTCACGACCGAGACGCTGACCATCGCCTGCGCCAGGATCTCGGGCGCGGCGGCCAGCAGGCCGGCGCCGGTGAGGCCTGCCAGGAAGGCCCGCCGCGATTGATAGACCGGCTCGGGCGTGATCTCCGAGGCCGCGATGTCGCTGGGTCGCCTGACGAGCATGGATCCTCCGCTGGGACAACGATCTACCTCATAGTAGACCGCGCAGTCACCGGGAATATTTCGTCACCTGGACGGATCCGGATTCATCCGCCCGACAGGCCCGCCGGCGGAACATCCCGGCAGGGACGCCTGTAGGCACAGCACACGCTGAGCAGGCGCCCCTCTTGGTGCTAACCTCGAGGAGCATGGACAGCGTCTCTCCCGATATCGTC
>DATHZW010000335.1:0-5516 GCA_035458405.1 Steroidobacteraceae bacterium
CTGGTGGGGCTATACCGGCGCCGATTACCGCTGGCGAAACGGCCCGCAGATGAAGCGGGTCGCGGACTGGGTGCGGCGGCTGGCTGGCATTGGCCCACCCTGAGGCTCCAGGCGCCGCAGAAGCTGTAGCGGGCACGTTTCCCGGACCGCGGCGCGCAAGCCCCCGGCTGCTCGCCCTTGACAGACAAGGTCCTTTCGACTTTCCATTCCGCGATGAACATCCCCTATACCGTCGAACAACATGTTTCGCTGAATCGCGTCAGCGCGATCGCCGCCAGCCCGGACGGGCGTTGGCTAGCCGTCTGCGTTCAGCGCCAGGACCGCGACGGCGCCAAGTACGTCTCCGACCTGTGGAAGGTTCCCACCGACGGCGGTCCGGCGGTTCAGCTCACCCGCGGCGACAGCAAGGACGCCGCCCCGTGCTTTCGTCACGATGGCGCGCTGGGCTTCCTGTCCAATCGCAAGCCGAACGAAATCAAGCCGGATGACGAGGCCGAGAAGCGGATGCAGGTCTGGCTGCTGCCCGCGGGCGGCGGCGAACCGCAACAGCTGACCGACGAGCCGCTGGGCGTGGAGGCCTTCAGGTTTTCGGCAAAGGCCGACCGCATGGCGTACTTCGCGCCCGTGCTGCCCGGCATCGCGTTCGAGAAGCAGCGCGAGACAGCTTCCGAGCGCGCCAGGAACGGCCCCAGCGCGCGCAACTTCAGGCGCCAGCCGGTGCGTCACTGGGACCACTGGCTGCACCAGAACCCCGACCGCGCCAGCAACCACCTGATCGTCGCCACGGCCGATGGCAAGGGCCGCGAGGACCTGACACCCGAGGTCGTCACCGAATTCTGGATCGAGCCGCAGCTCGACGTCAGCGATGATGGCGGCCGTGTCCTGGCCCTATGGGCGAGCGTCGGCGCCGACCGCGAAGAAGACTCGAGCGTCCTCGTCATCGACCTGGCCACCAGGGCACGCACGCTGCTGGGGCAGGCTCCCAACACGATGAACGAGGGAGCGCTCTTTGCGCCCGACGGCAGGACCATCGCGGTGGTGCGCGCGCAGCGCTCGCCGCAGACGGTGGTGCGCCCGGTCCTGACGTTGATCGACGTGGCCAGCGGAGCGCTGCGCGAGCTGGCGACGAGCTGGGATCGCTGGCCCAATCTTGCCGACTGGAGCGCGGACGGCGCGACCGTCCTGGTCAGCGCCGATGACGGCGGCATCACGCCCGTTTTCGCGGTCGCCGTCGCCGACGGCACGGTAACCGCATGGACGCCGCGGGCCAGCGGCGGCACGCACGGCGAGATCGTGGCGCTGCCCGACGGCCGCGCCGCATGCATCCGTTCTTCCTTGCTCGATGCGCCGGAGTGCTACCGGCTGGACGGACCGGGACAGGCGCCGGTGCCGCTGGCGCGGCTGTCGGGCTTCACGCCGGCCGACAGCTGGGCCGAGACCGAGCACATCACCACGACCTCCACTGACGGCACGGCCCTGCACAGCGTGATCACCCGCCCCAGGGGGGCGCAGCACGCGCCGACGCTGCTGTGGATCCACGGCGGGCCCATCGGCATGAGCACCGACGGCTGGCACTGGCGCTGGAACGCCCTGCTCGCCGCGGCGCAGGGCTACGTCGTGGTGCAGCCCAACCCGCGAGGCTCGACAGGCTTCGGCCAGGACTTCGTGCAGGGCATCTGGGGCAACATCTGGGGCAAGCAGTGTTTCGAAGACCTCATGGCGGTCACCGACGCGCTGGAGCAGCGGCCGGACGTCGACGCGCAGCGCATCATGGCGATGGGCGGCAGTTTCGGCGGCTACATGACCAACTGGATCGGCACCCAGACCCAGCGCTTCAAGTGCCTGATCACGCATGCCAGCATCGTCACCATGGCGCAGTTCACCGGGACCACCGACCATCCGGCCTGGTGGTACCTGGAAATGGGCGGCGAAAATCCGTACGCCGACATGGCCGGCTTTGACCGTTATGCACCGATTCGCTACATCAGCCAGTGGCGGACGCCGGTGCTGATCATCCACGGCGAACAGGACTATCGATGCCCGATCAACGAAGGGCTGAACCTGTTCGAGGCACTGCAGTATCACGGCGTCGACAGCGAGCTCCTGGTGTTTCCTGACGAGAATCACTGGATCCTCAAGCCGCGCAATGTCGTGGCCTGGTACAGCAACGTGCTGGACTTCCTCAATCGGCACATGTTCGGGTAGGACACGCGGATCCGGCGCCCCCGACCCGTCTCTTCGCCCCGCAGGACCGGCGCCGTTCCGGGCGCCGGCTCCCCGGAGACGCCCGGCGGGCCGAATACGCCTGTGTCAGGCGTCCGGTCGGACGCTAAAATGGCAAGTTATCCCGCGTCAGGCCGACCCGGGAACGGTTGGCGGCAGCGCCCGGCGGCGGGTTGTCGCCATGGCAGTGGCGGCACAGGAGCGATCCAGATCCATGCAGTGGTTTCGGCTGAGCACGCGGCTGGCGCCCGACGGCGGGGCGCGCCGGACTGACGGGGCACCGCAAGGGTGAGCGACGTGGCGCTGACCTTGCGGACGGAACCGTGCGACCCGGTCGATCCGCTGCAGGTTTTTGCGGCCGCAGGCGCTGCACCGCGCTTCTACTGGGAGCAGCCGTCGGCCCGGCGGTTTCGCGTCGGCATTGGCTGTGCCGCGCGCATCAGTGTCGAAGGCAAGGGACGTTTCGTTCAGGCGGACGCCGAGGCGCGCGCGCTGTTTGACCGTATCGCCTGGGAAGGGCCGGGTCCTCGTGTCGCGCAGCTGCTCGGGGGCTTTGCGTTCGCGCCGGGCATGGAAGCCTCCGGCGCGTGGCGGGGATTTCCCGACGGCCAGCTCATGCTGCCGGAGCTCAGCTGCTGGCGCGAGAAAGACCTCCACGTAAGGGACTCGCTCCGAGGCAGCGCCTGGGCGGACCTGCGGCCCCGGCCCCTGGCGCTCGGTCGCGCCGCCAGCGGCGTCGTGGAATTCGCCAACGGCGGCCTGGAGCGCTACGCACAGCGCGTGCAACTCGCGCTCGATGGCATTCGATCAGGCCGCCTGGAAAAAGTGGTGGTAGCGCGCGACGCCCACATCACCGCCGGCTCCGCCATCGACCCGGTCGTCTGGCTCGTCGCGCTGCGGGAACGATTCCCTTCCTGCACCCTTTTCGCGATCGGGGAAGGCGATGCGGTGTTCCTGGGCGCGACCCCGGAACGGCTGGTCCGGGTCCGGGGCGAGACCGTGGAAACGGCCGCCATCGCCGGCACCGCCGCGCGCGGCGCTTCACGGACATCCGACCAGGCCCTGGGGGAGGCGTTGCTCAACAGCGGCAAGGACAGCGAGGAGCATGCGATCGTCGTGCGGTTCATGGAATCCGCGCTGGCCGCGTGCTGCGACCGCGTCGACATCGACCCGCAGCCGAGGCTGCTGAAGACGCGCACGGTGCAGCACCTGTTCACGGAATTGCGGGGCCGTCGCGGCGGCAATCCGCCTGTCTCGCTGATCGACCTGGTATCGCGGCTGCACCCCACGCCCGCGGTCGGCGGGGCGCCGCGCGAAGCCGCGCTGGACTGGCTGGCGGAGCATGAATCGGTCTCGCGCGGCTGGTTCGCCGGGCCTGTGGGCTTCCTGCAGTCGGATGGAGACGGCGAGTTCTCGGTGGCGCTGCGCTCGGCACTCGTTCGCGGCAACACCGCGACCGCCTGGGCCGGAGCCGGCATCGTCGCCCGCTCGGAAGCGAAGGCCGAATTCACCGAGACCGAACTCAAGTTGCGTACTGCGCTGGGTCCGCTGCTGTGGGGAGCGCCATGACGGGCAACGACCAGCACACCGGAGCCGCCAACCTGAAATTCGCACGCACGCTCGTCGGCCAGTTGCAGGCCTCGGGCGTGGTGGCCGCGGCCATTTGCCCCGGGTCGCGCTCGGCGCCGCTGGCAGTGGCCATGGCTGCGCAACCGGGACTGGCCTGCAGCTTCCACGTCGACGAACGCAGCGCCGCCTTCTACGCGCTCGGTCGCGCAAAGGCCAGCGGACGCCCGGTCGCGCTGCTGTGCACCTCGGGCACCGCGGGCGCGAACTTCCTGCCCGCCGTGGCCGAAGCGCACCATTCACGCGTCCCGCTCGTCGTGCTCACGGCCGACCGCCCACCCGAACTGCGGTCCTGGGGAGCGGCGCAGACGATGGAGCAGCGCACGCTGTTTTCGGGATTCCTGCGCTGGTTCGAGGAGGCGCCCTGCCCGTCGGAGCGCGACGGCCAGGACGCCTATGCCGCCGCGCTCGCCTGGCGCGCCGCCTGCGCGGCAACCGGATCGCCGCCGGGACCCGTGCACCTGAACCTGCCGTTTCGTGAGCCATTGCTGCCGCCAGGCATCGAGCCGGGCGCGGCGCCGTGCATCCCGGCGAGACGCCTGGACGATTTCGCGGCCGTGGACACGGGCCCGGAAGGCCTTGCCCGGGAACTCCAGGGGATCGAGCGGGGCGTGCTGCTGTTCGGCCCCGACGCCGACGAAGCGGACCTGGCGCCGGCCGCCCACCGCCTGGCCCAGGCGCTCGGCTGGCCGGTGATCGCCGACCCGGCCTCGGGCCTGCGGGCCGGCACAGGCCTGGCGGGGTCGGTGATCCACGGCGCCGACCTGATGCTGCGCGACGTGGCGACGGCCTCGGCACTGCGTCCCGACCTGATCCTGCGCTTTGGCGGCCAGCCGACCAGCGCGTCGCTGAACGCCTGGATGGCCATGCACTCGTCCGCCGAAACCTGGCTGGTCGACCCGGCGGCCGCCTTCCGCGACCCGCAGCACAGGGCAACGCGACTGTTCCGCACGAGCCCAGGGCGGTTCTGCGAGTCGGCGGCGGCACACGCGTCGCCGCCGGGGACTGCACCGGCGTGGCGCACCGAATGGCGGCGGATGGATGAGGTGGCCCGCGCCGCCGCCGCCGCCGCACTCGCCGCCGAAGGCGGGCTCCTGACGCCGCACGTCGCCGCCTCGCTCTGGGCGCGACTGCCGGACGGCGCCACGCTTTATGCCGCGAACAGCATGGTGGTGCGCGACCTCGACGCCTTCGCGGGTCCGCGCGAGGCAGGCCTCCGGTTGCTGGCCAATCGTGGCGTCAGCGGAATCGACGGATTGATCTCCTCCGCACTCGGGGCGGCTGCGGCACAGCCGCGACCCACGGTGCTGTGGTGCGGCGACCTCGCGTTCCTCCACGACGTCTCGGGTCTCCTGGCCGGGAAGCTGCTCGACTCCGACCTCACGGTCGTGGTCAGCAATGATGACGGCGGGGGGATATTCGAATACCTGCCGGTCGCCCGGGCCGTCCCCCGGCCCTTGTTCGAGCAGGCCTTCGCGATGCCTCACGGGGCCGACCTGTGCGAGATTGCGCGCGGCTTCGGCTGGCAGGCAGGGCGGGTGGAATCGCGCGCCGCCTTCGAGCAGGCGCTGGCCGGCGCGCTCGCGGGCGGCCGTCACCTGATCGAGGTGCCCGTCGTGCGCGCGGCCAACACCGCTTTCCACCGGGCGCTCTACGACCAGGTCTGT
>DATHZW010000336.1:0-11637 GCA_035458405.1 Steroidobacteraceae bacterium
GCTCGTCGAAGGTCAAGATGGCCATCGCGCGCGTCCTGAAGGAAGAGGGCTACATCACCGACTTCACGGTCCGCCAGGACGGCAACAAGGCGACGCTGGTCGTGGCGCTTAAGTACCACGAGGGCAAGCCGGTGATCGAGCGGCTGGACCGCGCCTCGCGACCGGGCCTCAGGCAGTACCGCGGCAAGGCGGACCTGCCGAAGGTGCTCGGCGGCCTCGGCGTGGTGATCATGTCGACGCCGCAGGGCGTGATGACCGACCGCGAGGCCCGGCGCAGCGGCCAGGGCGGCGAAGTGCTTTGCGTGGTGGCCTGAGGCCACCAGGAAACGGTAACAGGGGTCTTTCAGATCATGTCTCGTGTAGCCAAGAAACCCGTCGACCTGCCGCAGGGAGTCACCGTCACGGTGAGCCCGGCCTCGGTCACGGTGAAGGGAAGCAGGGGTTCGCTGAGCCTGGAGCTGGCGCGTGGTATTTCCGTCGCCCAGGACGACAAGCAACTCGTGGTCAAGATCGCGGACGGCCCGGCCTCGAAGCTGCTGGTTCCGGTTGCCGGTTCCACTCGCGCGCACCTGGCCAACATGGTTGAGGGCGTGTCGAAGGGGTTCGAGCGCAAGCTCGAGCTCAATGGCGTCGGCTATCGCGCGCAGGTCCAGGGCAAGTCGCTGAACCTGACCCTCGGCTTCTCGCACCCGGTCAGCTACCCGGTCCCGGAGGGTGTGTCGATCGAGACGCCCAGCCAGACCGAGGTGCTCGTCAAGGGCAACAGTCGCCAGCTGGTCGGCCAGGTCGCGGCGGAGATCCGCGGCTTCCGCCCGCCGGAGCCCTACAAGGGCAAGGGCGTCCGCTACGCCGGCGAGAAGATCGTTCTGAAGGAAGGCAAGAAGAAGTAACCGCCATGGCACAGCTCACCAAGAACGACAAGCGCCTGCGCCGCGCCGCGCGCGGCCGGGCGAAGATCCGCGAGATCGGCACGGCGCGCCTGACGGTGCACCGCACGCCGCAGCACATCTACGCGCAGGTCACGAGCGCCGACGGCGCGCGCGTGGTCGCCGCCGCGTCGACGCTGCAGACGGACCTCGCGCAGGACCTCAAGGGCACCGGCAACGTCGACGCCGCCGCGGCGGTCGGCAAGGCGATCGCCGAGCGCGCCAAGGCGGCCGGCGTGACAAAGGTGGCGTTCGACCGTTCGGGTTTCATGTATCACGGCCGCGTCAAGGCGCTGGCAGAGGCGGCCCGCGAGGCCGGCCTCGAGTTCTGATCCAGGGGTATATTCAATGGCACGAGAGCAAAGGGGCCCGGCGACTGACGACCTGCTGGAAAAGCTGGTTACCGTCAATCGCACCGCCAAGGTGGTCAAGGGTGGCCGTCAGTTCGGCTTCACGGCGCTGACCGTGGTCGGCGACGGCGCCGGGCGCGTCGGCTTCGGCTACGGCAAGGCCCGCGAGGTACCGACTGCCATCGCCAAGGCGATGCAGCAGGCGCGCCGCAACATGATCACCGTCCCGCTCAGGAACGACACGCTGCACTACGCGGTCAACGGCCGGCACGGCACGACCCGCGTGATCATGCAGCCGGCGTCCGACGGTACCGGCGTGATCGCCGGCGGCGGCATGCGCGCGGTGTTCGAGTGCGCCGGGGTGCGCAACGTGCTGGCCAAGAGCTACGGTTCCCGCAACCCGATCAACGTCGTGCGGGCGGCCTTCGACGCCTTCGCCCGGGTGAGTTCGCCCGAGAGCATCGCGGCCAAGCGCGGCAAGACCGTCGAAGAGATCCTGGGCTGAGCCATGGCTAACTCGAAGTTGAAAGTCACGCTGACCGGCAGCCTTGCGGGGCAGCTGAAGAACATCCAGTCGTCCGTGCGGGGCCTGGGACTGCGGCGCATCCGCGATTCGCGGGTGGTCGAGGACAGCCCCGAGAACCGGGGCATGATCCGCAAGGCGCAGCACCTGCTCCAAGTCGAGCAGGCCTGAGGAGCAGGACAATGCGATTGAATGAACTCAAGCCCGCTGCGGGCAGCAAGAAGCCCCGGCTTCGCGTCGGGCGCGGCGCCTCGGCTGGCCAGGGCAAGACCTGCGGCCGCGGCGGCAAGGGCCAGAAGGCGCGCAAGGGCGGCTACCACAAGGTCGGCTTCGAAGGCGGCCAGATGCCGATCCAGCGGCGCCTGCCGAAGGTCGGCTTCCGCTCGGCCATGAAGCGCACCCGCGCGGAAGTCACGCTGACCGACCTGCTGAAGATCAAGGCCGACGTCATCGACCTCGCGGCCCTGCTGGCCGCCAGCGTCGTGCCCGCCGGGACGAAGAAGGCCCGCATCATCCTGTCCGGGAAGATCGAGCGCGCGCTGACGGTGAAGGGACCGGCGGTCGTGGCCACCAAGGGCGCGCGCGCCGCGATCGAGCAGGCGGGCGGCACCATCGAGGAGGGCGCGGCGGCCTGAGCGGCCCGCGTCATCACGGCAGGAGACCAAATTGGCGACACAGGCATCGAACCCGGCGTTGGCACTGGGTGAAGCGACCCGCTTCACCGAGATGCGCTATCGCCTGCTGTTCCTGCTGGGCGCCCTGGTCGTCTACCGGATCGGCACCTTCGTGCCGGTCCCGGGACTCGACATGGCGGCGATGGCGCGCCTGTTCGACCAGCAGGAAGGCACGATCCTCGGCCTGTTCAACATGTTCTCCGGCGGCGCCCTCGAGCGCCTGTCGATCTTCGCGATGGGCGTGATGCCCTACATCTCGGCCTCGATCATCATCCAGATGATGGCCGTGGTGGTGCCGACGATGGCGGCCGTCAAGAAGGAAGGCGAGGCGGGCCGGCGCAAGCTGACCCAGTGGACCCGCTACTTCACGCTGGTGCTGGCGATCTTCCAGGGCTTCGGCGCCGCCACGGCGTTCCAGAGCCAGGGCGTGGCGCTGCACCCGGGCTGGCAGTTCGTCATGATCGGCACCATCACGCTGGCCTCCGGCACCATGTTCCTGATGTGGCTCGGCGAGCAGATCACCGAGCGCGGCATCGGCAACGGCATTTCGATGATCATCCTCTCCGGCATCGTCGCCGGCCTGCCGGCCGCGATGGGCGGCACGCTCGAACAGGTGCGCTCGGGGGAAATGAACCCGGCCTTCGCCATCCTGCTGGTGCTGCTGATAGCGGCGGTCACCGCGTTCTGCGTGTTCGTGGAGCGCGCCCAGCGCCGCATCCCGGTCAACTATGCCAAGCGCCAGGTCGGGCGGAAGATGTACGCCGGCCAGACCAGCCACCTGCCGTTCAAGATGAACATGTCGGGCGTCATCCCGCCGATCTTCGCGTCGTCGCTGCTGCTGTTCCCGGCGACGCTGGCCAGCTTCTTCGCCGCCGGCGCGACGGGCGAGGGCACCTGGCAGGTGGCGCTGCAGAACATCGCCGCGTCGCTGGGCTACGGACAGCCGCTGCACATCCTGATCTACGCCGCGCTGATCATCTTCTTCTGCTTCTTCTACACCGCGCTCGTGTTCAACTCGCGCGAGACGGCGGAGAACCTCAAGAAGGGCGGCGCGTTCATCCCCGGCATCCGTCCCGGGCAGCAGACCGCCGAGTACATCGACAAGGTGCTGACGCGCCTGACGGTGTGGGGCGCGCTGTATGTCACCGCCGTCTGCCTGTTGCCGGAGCTGCTGACAGCCTACGGCCGGGTCCCGTTCTATTTCGGCGGCACGTCGCTGCTGATCCTCGTGGTGGTCGCGATGGACTTCATGTCGCAGCTTCAGGCTCACATGATGTCCCACCAGTACGAGGGCCTGATGAAGAAGGCCAACCTGCGCGGCTACGGCCGCTCGGGTTCGCCCCGGTGACGGGCGGCTTGCCGCCCGGGGAGTGAAGAAATGAAAGTACGTCCATCGGTCAAGAAGATCTGCAAGAACTGCAAGATCGTCCGCCGCCGCGGCGTGGTCCGGGTCATCTGCTCGTCGGATGCCCGCCACAAGCAACGGCAGGGCTGACGTTGAGGCAATCGTCGTTTTCACGTATACTGCCGTGTTTTCCGCGGCTTAGGGGCAGGTAGTCATGGCGCGCATCGCCGGCATCAACATCCCGGTGAACAAGCACATCGTCATCGGGCTTACGCACATCTACGGCATTGGCCGTCCAGCGGCCCAGGCGATCTGCGAGGCGGCTGGCGTATCGCCGGCCACCAAGGTCCGTGATCTCACGGAGGCCGAGGTCGGCATGCTGCGTGCGGCCGTGGCGAAGCTGACGGTGGAGGGCGACCTTCGCCGTGAGAACGCCATGGCCATCAAGCGGCTGATGGACCTGGGAGCCTACAGGGGTATCCGTCACCGCAAGGGGCTGCCGGTCCGTGGCCAGCGCACGCGCACGAACTCGCGCACGCGCAAGGGTCCGCGCCGCGCGGCGGTCAAGTCGAAGGCTCAGCCGGGCAAGCGCTAACAGCGCTCGGCTGAACCAGTTTCCGAACCACATTCCGGGTATCCATAAAAGATGGCTGAAAAGCAGTCAGGGTCCAGCGCCAGCAAGGCCCGCAAGAAATCGAAGCGGCAGGTGTCCGATGGCATTGCGCACATCCACGCTTCGTTCAACAACACGATCGTGACGATCACCGATCGCCAGGGCAACACCTTGTCCTGGGCGACATCCGGTGGCTCGGGCTTCCGCGGCTCGCGCAAGAGCACGCCGTTCGCCGCCCAGGTCGCCGCCGAGAAGGCGGGCACCGCGGCCCAGGACTATGGCCTGCGTACGGTCGAGGTCCGGGTCTGTGGCCCGGGCCCCGGTCGCGAGTCCGCGGTCCGCGCCCTGAACGGCTGCGGTCTCAAGGTGACGAGCATCGAAGACGTCACGCCGATTCCCCACAACGGTTGCCGCCCGCCCAAGAAGCGGCGCGTCTGAGGGTCAGAAAGTCATGGCGAGGTATCTCGGTCCCAAGTGCAAGCTCTCGCGTCGCGAGGGCACCGACCTGTTCCTGAAGAGCGCCGTCAAGCCTCTCGAGAGCAAGTGCAAGCTCGAAGTGCCGCCGGGCGGCATCAAGGGCGACCGCCGCACGCGGCTCTCCGACTACGGCCTGCAGCTGCGCGAGAAGCAGAAGCTGCGCCGCATGTACGGCGTGCTGGAGCGGCAGTTCCACAATTACTACGCGCGCGCCGCGGGCCGCCCGGGATCGACCGGCGAAAACCTGCTGCGCTACCTCGAGGGGCGCCTCGACAACGTGGTCTACCGCATGGGCTTCGCCTCGACCCGCGCGGAGGCCCGCCAGCTCGTGTCCCACAAGGGGATCACGGTCAACGGCGAACTGGTCAACGTTCCTTCCTATCAGTGCAAGGCCGGCGACGTCATCTCTGTGCGCGACAAGGCGCAGAAGCAGATGCGAATCACCGCGGCTCTTGCCATCGCCACCCAGGTCGGACTTCCCGACTGGGTCGAAGTCGACGAGAAAAAGTTATCCGGCACCTTCAAGTCGCTGCCTGACCGCGACCAGATCCTGCCGGACATCAACGAGAATCTCGTCGTCGAGCTCTACTCAAAGTAACAGGTGACGGTCATGCAAGGATCCGCCACGGAATTCCTGAAGCCCAAGTCGGTCAAGGTGACGACCACGGCGCCGCGTCATGCGCGCATCGTGATCGAGCCCTTCGAGCGCGGCTTCGGCCATACGCTCGGCAATGCGCTGCGCCGCGTACTGCTGTCCTCCATGCCCGGCTGCGCCGTGACGGAGGTCGAGATCGATGGCGTGCTTCACGAGTACACCAGCATCGAGGGCGTGCAGGAGGATGTCGTCGACATCCTGCTCAACCTCAAGGGCATTGCGATTCGCATGCATGCGCGCAATGAGACCGAGCTGCGCCTTCACAAGAAGGGCCCGGGGCCGGTGACGGCGGGCGACATCCAGTCGGACCACGACGTCGAAATCGTGAATCCCGACCTGGTGATCGCGACGCTGACCAAGCCGATCGACCTGAACATGACGCTCAAGATCGAGCGCGGCCGCGGCTACCGCCCGGCGGTGCAGCGGGTCGAGTTCGAGGAACAGACCAGGCCGATCGGCCGTCTGCAGCTCGACGCCTCGTTCTCGCCGGTCCGCCGCGTGACCTACGGGGTCGAGTCTGCCCGCGTCGAGCAGCGCACCGACCTCGACAAGCTGATCATCGACATCGAGACCAACGGGACCATCGATCCGGAGGAAGCCATCCGGCGTGCCGGCGGCATCCTCAAGGAGCAGCTGACGGTGTTCGTGGAACTCGAGGGCCAGGGCGAGGTCAGTTCGCAGCCGTCCGGCCCGCTGCCGGATCCGATCCTGCTGCGCCCGGTCGACGAGCTCGAGCTCACGGTCCGCAGCGCGAACTGCCTCAAGGCCGAGAACATCCACTACATCGGCGACCTGGTGCAGCGCACCGAGGTCGAGTTGTTGCGGACGCCGAACCTGGGCAAGAAGTCGCTCACCGAGATCAAGGAAGTGCTGGAAAGCCACGGCCTGACGCTTGGCATGCGTATCGAGGGCTGGCCGCCGGCAAGCCTGCGTCGCGAAGACGAGCTCAAGTCGGCCTGAACTGACGAGTCGAGGAACGAAGGACCATGCGTCACCATCTGTCAGGCCGCCAGCTATCGCGCAATGCCTCGCACCGCAAGGCGTTGATGCGCAACATGGCCGCCGCATTGCTGCGCTACGAGACGATTCGCACCACGCTGCCCAAGGCCAAGGAACTCAGGCGGGTCGTCGAGCCGCTGATCACCCTGGGCAAGTCCGACAGTCTCGCCGGCCGCCGCCGCGCGTTCGCGCAGCTGCGCGACGACGAGCTCGTCACCAAGCTGTTCGAGGACATCGGCCCGCGCTTCAAGGCCCGCGCCGGCGGCTACACCCGCATCCTCAAGATGGAGTCGCGCCCGGGCGACGCGGCGCCGATGGCGCTGATGCAGCTGGTGGACAAGGCCGGCGCCCCGGCGGAGGCTGCCGAGCAGCCGAAGAAGCCGGCGGCGAAGCGGGCGCGCAAGAAGGCGGCACCCGCTGCGGAGGCTGGCGCCGAGGCCAAGCCGCGTCGCAAGAAGGCCGCTGCGGCCTGAACGATTTCCACTCCATTCAGGCTGCCAACGCAGCCTCCTTGGTCGCCAGTGGAGAAGCCGGGGTTTGCCCCGGCTTTCTTTTTGCCGGGTCCGCCCGCGGCCGCGGGCCTTCCGTCGGCAGCTTCAATGCCCTATGTTTGCCCTGAGCCGGCGAAATCGAGCCGGGAAGGGGAGAAACGTCAATGAGCCTGGCTTCCGAATTCAAGGCCTTCGCCATGCGCGGCAACGTCATCGACCTGGCGGTCGGCGTCGTGATCGGCGGTGCGTTCGGCAAGATCGTCTCGTCGCTGGTCGACTCGATCATCATGCCCATCGTCGGCGCGCTGACCGGCGGGGTCGATTTCAGCGAGATGGCCGCCAACATCGGCACCGAAGAGATGCCGGTGCTGATCAAGTACGGTGCGTTCGTCCAGTCGGCGGTCGACTTCCTGATCATCGCGCTGGTGATCTTCATGGCGCTGAAGGGCATCAACAGGCTCAACAAGCCCGCGCCGCCCGCCGCGCCCGCGGCGCCCCCGCCGCCGCCCCGCGAGCAGGTGCTGCTCGAGGAAATACGGGACCTGCTGAGGAAGTGACCGGGCCGGGGCCGGCGGGGGTGCATCCGCCGGTCCCGCTGTCGCCGCCGCCGGTCAGGCGGCGGCGAATGCCTCGCGCGTCAGGTTGCGCGGCCCCTCGGGCAAGGCGACGACGTTGTCCTCGATCCTGACTCCGCCGCAGCCGCGCAGCGCGTCGACGCAGTTCCAGTCGATCAGCGGCCGCCTGGCGTCGGCGCCGGCCTGCGCCAGCAGCAGGTCGATGAAGTAGAGGCCGGGCTCGATGGTGACCACGAAGCCCGGTTCGAGGTCGCGGGTCAGGCGCAGGTGCGGATGCCCCGGCGGACGCGGCCGTTCGCTGCCGGATGCGTCGGCCATCAGGCCGCCGACGTCATGCACCTGCAGGCCCAGCAGATGGCCGATTCCATGCGGAAAGAAGACCTGCGTCACGCCCGCCTCCAGGGCCGCGCCGGCGCCGCCCTTGACCAGGCCGCAGTCGGCGAGCACGCCCGCCAGCAGGCGGTGAGCCTCCAGGTGGAGCTCGCGATAGTCGCGGCCTGGCACGACCATCGCCGCGAGGCGCAGCTGGGCGGCTTCGACGGCCGCGACCAGGTCGGCGAAGGCGCCGGGTGCACCGGCATAGGTGCGCGTGATGTCGCTGCCGTAGCCGGCATAAGGCGCGCCCGCGTCGATCAGGAAGGAGCGGCGCTCCGCCGGCGGTACCCGGTCGAGGTGCTGGTAGTGCAGGACCGCCCCGTGCTCGTTGCAGGCGACGATGTTGTTGTACGGCAGGTCCTGTTCGCGAACCCCCGCCGCCCGGCAGTACTCCAGATGGATCCCGAACTCGCTCGCACCTGCCCGCCAGGCGCCCGCAGCGGCCCTGTGCGCCCTGGCGCCGATGGCACTCGCCCTGGCCAGGCAGTCGACCTCGAACGGCGTCTTGGCCGCCCTCTGGTAGTCCAGCAGCTTCACCAGCCTGGAAGGATTCGGTTCGCCCAGGCCGTCCCAGTCCGCGGCGGGTTCCCCGAGCAGCGCCCAGCGACGACCGGCCGGCACCGCGGCGCGCGCCTCGGCCGCGCTGCTGACGACCCGCAGGTCGACGCCGGCGGTCCAGGGGCCATCGGGCGTCCGCGGGGGCATGTGCCAGTAATCGGCCTCCTGCCTGAACAGCAGCATCGGACGGCGCCCCGGCTCGTAGACGAGCAGGCTGCCGGGCGCGGCTTCCGGAACCCACAGGCTGAAGCCCGGGTTGGCGTGGAACGGATACGGCCGGTCGTCGGCAAAGTACATCGGGGGCTCCCCGGCGGGAATGATCACCCCGTCGAAGCCGGTGGCCTCGAGTGCGCCGCTGACGCGCAGCGAGATGGTTTCGAGGTGGCCGAGATAGAGTGACTGCGAAGTCGTGTCCAAGTGAGCCTCCGGTGTGGATGCAGGCGCGGCGCTGTCCGGGGCGCCTGCGCGGGCTGCAGTCCTGCGCCGTTTCCGTTGCAGCTTCGTGCGCGATTTTCCGCCCAAAACACGGATCCTGCACCGGTTTTCGATTGAAAAGTACCGAAAAACCTCTAGAAGTGCGCGGTCCGGTGAAATGTCGAACTCATTCCAGGAATGACGCGACGATCGCCGCGGACTTCACCTTTCCGCTCTCACCTGTTTGAAGTAATCCTGGAGTATCGACAATGAATTCGAAGATCTTGGGCGCCGTCGCTCTGGCGCTGGTGCTCGGCGCGTGCGGTGGCAAGCACGAGGAAGCCGCCAAGGACAAGGCTGCCGAGGCCGCCTCCGCCATGCAGCAAGCTGCCGACGCGACCAAGGAAGCCGCCGCCGCTGCCGCCGCCGATGCGGTGGACGCGACCAAGGAAGCCGCCGCCGACGCGGCCGAGAAGGTGGAAGAGGCCGCTGGCGAAGCCGCCGACGCCATGAAGAAGTAAGGCAGCCTTTCGCGGGACTGTCTGGGCCGGGCGGTGCCGCGGGACGAGAACCGCGGCACCGCCCGCCTTTTTTCAGGATGTGACATGGCCGTCAGCCTCCGCGACGCAAGACAATCGCACGAAGATCGCCAGTGGATCGAGCGAGCCTATCGCGAATACCTGGACGACCTCGGCGCCGGCGGGACCGGGGTCTTTCCGGCGCTGACCGTGACGGGGCAGGATCCGCAGGAACTGCTCGGTTCGTGGTTCCGCGATCAGCGCTCGACGCCCTTCGTCATCCTTCGCGGTGGAGAACGCGCCGGATTTGCGCTCGTGCAGCGGACGTCCGTTCCGGGCTCCGGGCCACTGGCGACGTTCCGCCTGACGGAGTTCTTCATCAGCAGGCCGATGCGCAGGCTCGGAGTCGGCGGAGAAGCGGCGAGGCTGCTGTTCGACCGGTTCCAGGGACAGTGGCTGGTGCCTGAGTCGACACGGCACCGGCAGGCAGTGGAGTTCTGGCGAAGGGTGATCCGCGACTACACGCGCGGCCGCTACAGGGAGCGCCTGGCGGGCGACGAGGTGCAACAGACATTTACCAGCTGGAGCCAGCCGCATGATCCAGCATGAGTGGCGAGGCGGCGGCGAGGACCGGGGCGGGGCCGTCACGGCCCCTGCGCCCGCTGAAAGGAGAGGGCGATGTCAGGCTTCCTGCGCAATGGCACGATCTGGCTCGTTGCAGCCGGGCTGGTCAGCATGAGTGCCGGATCCGAGGAGTACGGCCGGCGCATGGGCGCGCCGTTTGCCACGCGCTCGGAGGTGCTCGCGCCGGCCGCGATGGCGGCAACCAGCCAGCCGCTCGCCACCGAGGCAGCGCTTGCGGTCATGCGGCGCGGCGGCTCGGCGGTCGACGGCGCGATTGCCGCCAACGCGGTACTGGGTCTCACCGAGCCGACCGGCGCCGGGATCGGTGGCGACCTGTTCGCCATCGTCTGGGACCCGAGGGAGCAGAAGCTGTCCGGCCTCAACGCCAGCGGCCGCTCGCCGCGGGCGCTGACGCTCGAGTATTTCACGTCGCGGGGCATGACCCACATTCCGTCGCTCGGTCCGCTGCCGGTGACGGTACCCGGCGCCGTCGACGGCTGGTTCGAGCTGCACGCCCGCTTCGGACGCCTGCCGATGGCCGACGTGCTGGCTCCGGCCATCGGCTATGCCCGCAAGGGCTTCCCGGTCACCGAGGTCATCGCCAGCGGCTGGCAGCGCAACGCGCGCGTGCTGGACAAGTTCCCGGGCTTCCGCGAGACCTTCATGCCGGGCGGGCACGCGCCTGCCAAGGGCGAGATGTTCGCCAATCCACGGCTCGCCACGACCTACGAGGCGATCGCAAGAGGCGGCCGCGACGCCTTCTACAAGGGCGACATCGCCCGCGCCATCGACGCCTACATGAAGGCCAACGGCGGATTCCTGGCCTACGAGGACCTTGCCGCCCACCACTCGCAGTGGGTGGAGCCGGTTTCGGTCAACTATCGTGGTTACGACGTCTGGGAGCTTCCGCCGAACGGGCAGGGCATCGCCGCGCTGCAGATGCTGAACATCCTCGAGGACTTCGACCTGCGCAAGATGGGTTTCGGCAGCGCCGACTACCTGCACGTGCTGGCGGAAACCAAGAAGCTGGTCTTCGAGGACCGCGCCCGCTACTACGCCGACCCTGACTTCGCCCCGGTCCCGCTCGAGCGCCTGTTGTCGCAGGCCTACGCGGACGAGCGCCGCGCCCTGATCGACATGTCCCGCGCCGCCACCGGCTATCCGCCGGGCGAGATGCCGGGCGCGAAGTCCGACACCGTCTACCTGACCGTCGCCGACGCCGACGGCATGATGGTGTCGCTGATACAGAGCAACTACCGCGGCATGGGCTCCGGCATGACGCCGGGCGACCTGGGCTTCGTGCTGCAGGACCGCGGCGAACTGTTCTCGCTGACGCCCGGCCACGCCAACGTCTACGAGCCGGGCAAGCGGCCGTTCCACACCATCATCCCGGCGTTCGTGACCCGTGGCGGCAAGCCGCTGATCAGCTTCGGCGTGATGGGCGGCGACATGCAGCCGCAGGGGCACGTGCAGGTAGTCGGCGCTGCCGAAACCCATCTTGCGCAGGTCGAAGTCCTCGA
>DATHZW010000337.1:0-2258 GCA_035458405.1 Steroidobacteraceae bacterium
CGCCCGCGAGCAGGGCGACCGTGCACAACAGCGCCATCCCGGCGATCCGCGGCATCGCGTTCATGGTCCTGTCTCCGCGGCGCTGCCCGCCGGCGCCGGCCCGCCGACCGCGTACTCGATGGCGGCCAGGGCGGACAGCGCCTGGAAGCGGTTCACCCGCTGGTTCAACTGGGCGCTGGTCACCGCGCGCCGCGCGTCGATGAACTCGACCTGGGGAATCTGCCCGAGGTCGCGCTTGCGCCGCGCGATCTCGAAGGCGCCTTCGGCGGCCTCGACGCGCTTGGCCGCCGTGCGCAGGGAGGCCTCCGCGACCTCGAAGTCCTTGGCGGCCTGGAGCACCTCGAGGCGGATCTGCTGCTCGGCCAGCTCCCGCGCGGCGCGCAGCTCGTCGGTCCTGGCGCGCGCCTGCCGCAGCGAGGCGCGATCCGCGCCGCCGTTGTAGAAGTTGAAGCGCAGGACGAGCGAGGCCAGCACGTAGCGGTCGTCGGCCGTGAAACCGTAGTCCTCTCCCTGGATGCCCGCGTCCACCGCCAGCGCGAGCTGCGGCTTGAAGGCCGCCCGGGCCAGGTCCTCGGCGGCGCCGGCGGCGGCCAGCCCCGAGTCGATCTGCCTGAGCTCGTAGCGGCGATCGATGGCGGTGTCCTGCAGCCAGCCCCGGTCGCGCGCGACGCTGCCCGCCTGACGGATCAGCGCGTCCCGCAGCCGGATCACGTCGTCGTCGCTGACTCTGGCCTGTGGCAGCGGGGCGTCCAGCGGCGTGTTGCGCAGCAGGTTCACGTAGTTCCGGGCAATGCGCTCGGCGCCCCCGGTCGACTCGATCTGCTGCTCGATCTCCAGGACGTCCGCCTCCGCGCGCAGCACGAAGTCGCGCGTGATCCGGCCGTTGCGGTACAGGCTGTCGTTGACGCGCTGGTTTTCCCGGGCGGCCTCCAGCGAGGCTTCCAGGATGGCCTTCGACTCGCGCGTGGCCAGCCACCCCAGGTAGGCCTGCTGCACGTCGCGCCGCAGCCGGATCCGGAAGGCCTCCAGCCCCTGCCGGGACCCCTGGTAGTCGAACTCGGCGGCGCGTGCCGCGGCCGGGATCCGGGCGTCGAACAGCGGCTGGGTCAGGGTGACGCTGGACTGCTGTTCCCGCTCCCGCAGGAACGGGATCGAGACGTTGTCGATGGGCGTGAACGGGGCGGGCTGGCCGTTCGCCTCCAGCAGGGAGTTGAGCGAGGCGTAGACGGGGTTGAGCAGGTCGCCGACCGGGACGTCGATCTGGCGTCCGCCGTCCGCCCGCGAATAGCGAAGGCCCAGGTTGATGACGGGCAGGAAGCGCGCGCGGGCCTGGTCGAGGACGGCCTGCCGTTGCGCCACGCCGGCCTCGACTCCCGCGAGCTCCAGGTTGGAGGCCTCGGCCTGCTCCACGAGCTGCTGGACCACGGCGTCGACCGTCTGCGCCATGGCCGGCGTCGCAGCCAACGCCAGGACCCCGGCCAGCATCGCGCCCAGGCTGATCATGGCGTTCGTTGAACCGTTAGACATGTGTCAATTCCAACTCAAAAAAAGTCGTCAGGCCGATGCCGGATTGGCCAGCATGAAGCGCAACATCGCCCGGCCTTCCTCCATCAACTCGCCCACTTCGACACCCCGGCTGGCGATCTCCTGCGACTTGTTGATGGCGATCTGGATCAGGCCGTGACTGAAGGCCCAGAGCATGAAGCAGACCTTCATCGGGTCGCCCACGTCGGCCCGGATGGACCGGTCGGCGATGCCCCGCTGGAGCGCCGCGATCATGACCGCCATGACTGCGTCGCCCTCGGCGGTGCAGGCCAGCTCGTTGGGCTGTCCGGCGTGGGCCTGGTGGGCGTGGTAGCGGCTGCAGGCGTCGAACTGGAAGGGCTTTTCCTGCTGGAAGAGCGAGTAGGCGCGACCTATGGCGGTGACCTGGTCGATCCCGAGGGCATGTTTTTCGACGACCTTCTCGAAGCGATGCCGCAGTTCCTCCAGCGCGCGACCGGTGATGGCGAACAGCAGGTCTTCCTTGTCCTTGAAGTAGACGTACAGCAGCGCCCGCGAGAGCCGGGCGGTGCGTGCGACCTGGTCCATGGTCACGGCATCCCAGCCCTTCTCGGCGTAGAGCTTTTCCGCGGCCTCGATGATCTCGAGCCGGCGGCGCTCCTTTTCCTCTTCGCGGCGTTCGGTGACGTATGACATGCACGCAGGTTAGCGCTGCGTTGACACAGTGTCAATAATTCAACGTAAGTATAACTGCG
>DATHZW010000338.1:0-4617 GCA_035458405.1 Steroidobacteraceae bacterium
TTCGAAGATGCGCAGGTCGCCGCTGGCCTCCACATGGCCCGCAAGCGGACCCACGGGCGGTTCGGCCATCCACGGCGACAGGTCGATTGCCTCCGAGCTGGCGCGGGCTTTCCAGTGCAGTCCGGTTGCCAGGTCCTCGAGCGTGGCGTTGACGCTTGCAGCGACGGGATCGCGGATCGCCGCGTCGATATCCAGCCTGGCCAGGTCGCCCTTGGCGCGCAGCGTGCCTGCCAACGCAGGCTTTCCGGGAACCGACCACGCCAGGTTGCCGCTCAACCTGAGCGGGTCCCGCGCCACGAGGCTGACGGCGCCGTGGGCGGACCAGAGCCCGGCGTCGGCGGCGATCTCGTCGAGCTCGATCCGCGAGTGGGTCACGCTGCCGGACAGCGTGACGTCCCGGTACCGCAACTCGGTGGAATTGGGCAGCCGGATCGAGATCAGGCCTGCGCTGGCGCGGCCGACCCCGATCGAAAGCCAGCCCGGCATGAAATGCGGCGGCGCGTCGGACGGAGGCGCGACGGCCGGGCCGATCACCAGGTCGAGGGACTCGACGGCGAGCCGGCCGATGTGCAGATGACCGAAGACGAGCGCCACCAGGTTGCCGTCGATGTCGACGCCCTGCGCGCGCAACCCGACACGGCCGGCGCGCAGCTCGATCGAGTCGACATGCAGGGGGCCGGCCAGCCGGCCGCGCCCGCCCTGAACGGTGAGCTGAATGGAATCCAGGGACTCGAGCAGGGCGATGGCACGCGCGAGGCCCGACTCGGAATAGGTCAGCCAGGTGCCCACGCCGACCGCGACCGTGAGCAGCAGCCCCGCCAGGGCCGCCGCCGCCAGCAGGAACTTGCGTCGCTTGCTCACAGGATGGGCGTGAAATTCATGTGCAGGTGGGGTGACCGGCCAGTCTCCGAGATCGACTGCGCGACGTCGAAGCCGACCATCAGGAAGGGCAGCCGGTAGCGAATGCCGACGCCGACCGAATACTGCAGCGGGTCACCGAAGCTGTCGAAGGCGTTGCCGGCATCGACGAAAGCCGCCACGCCGAAGTTCTTCGGCAGGTCTCGGTCGATCTCGACGCTTCCGACCAGCAGGTGGCGCCCGCCAACCTTGTTGCCGAGTTCGTCCACCGGCGACAACTCGTTGTAGGAATAACCCCGGACGCTACGGTCGCCGCCGGCGAAGAAGCGATACTGCGAGGGCAGCTGCTCGAAATCGCCCACTGCGCTGGTGCCGAACTCGCCGCGAACGATCAGGTGCCAGGGCCCACCGAGGTCGAAACGGCGCTCGTCCCTGACGGCGAAACGCAGAAAATTCGCGTCGGAACCGAGAGCGTTCGCGGAACCAAGGAGTTCGGTGTAGAGGCCGCGGCCTACCGCGTCGACATTGATAAAGCCCGGCGGCAGCAACGCAAAGGAAATGCCGGGAACCAGGAGGAAGTTGCGGGATTCATTGATGCTTGTCGGGTCACTTTCCTGCGTGCCGACGAGCTTGTCGCGGGTGTAATCGACGTTGGCGAACAGGACGCGCTGCCAGCGGCCCCGCATCTGGGTCAGGCTGGGAACGAAGGTCGTGCCGCGCGTCTCGACGTCGCCGCGAAGGGTTAGCCCGGCCGCGAGCGAGAACGCAAGTTTCTCCAGGGCCGGGTCGCGCCAGGGGATGACGTAGTTGAGCTTGACCCCTTTTTCCGGATTGGAATACTTGCCTTCCGCGTACAGCCGGTGCCCGCGGCGGTTGACCTGCCGGTTGGTCCAGCCGAGCACCAGCCGCCATTCGGTGTCGGTGGCGTAGCCGGCGCCGATCTTGTAGCGGTAGCGCTTGTTCCTCTCGGCACTGATGTGCACCGGCATCGTCCTGGTCGTCCGGTCACGCTGCTCCGGCAGCACTTCCACCACCGAGAAATAGTCCGAGTCGTCGAGTGCGAACTGCGTGCGCAACAGCTGGGTCGCGTCATACCAGTCGCCGGGCTTGTAGCGCAGGTAGCGCTTCACCAGGGCAGGCTCGAGGAAGTCCTGCTCGATGGTCGTTTCGCCGAAGCGGTAGCGCTCGCCCGTGTCCAGCGTGAGCAGGGCCGTCGCCTGCCTGGCCGGGACGTCGACCCGCAGTTCAGCGCGCGGCCACGACGCGTCCAGGTAGCCGCGACTGGCGGCAACCCTGTGCAGGTCGCTCTTCAGCCGATCGTAGTCGGCGTGGCTGAGCTGTTCGCCGACCCGCAGCGGCGAGCCGTCGATGACCTCGCGCAGGAACTCTTCGTCTCGTCCCGGGCCGATAATCTCGACCTGTGCGTCCTCGAGCAGGACGGGTTCGCCGGGGGTGACCGTCACCACGGCCTTCCAGCCCTTGTCCAGGGCAGTGACGCGGGTTTCGGCCCGCGCCTCGTAATACCCGAAGGGCTTCAGCGCATCGGTCGCCTCGCGCACGGCGCGCAGGGCCAGCCGGTCCACGCGATCCTGGTCCAGGTCCCTGGAGTTGGCGTAGCGTTTGAGGCTGAGGAAGGCCACGACATTGTCGCGCAAGGGACCGTCTACGCCGACGATCTCGATGTCGATGCCCTGCGCCGCCGCCGATGCCGCGGCCAGCCAGGAGGCGGCAATGATCGAGAGGAGCCGGAGGCGATGCATGGATGGTCCCGGGCGTTAACCCGCGCCAATTCTAGCCTGTGGGCACTCATGTCCGCGTCGTGTGGAATGCGATCGTCGTCCGGCCGGTCGTCTCGCCGTCCGGTGAATAGCGGCGCTCCTCGGCCCGGACCAGCCCTTCCCGGTCGACCAGCACGACCGTGGTGCAGCGCGTGCCGTAGTCCTGGTTGACGATGAAGGGCGCGGAAACCAGTCGCTCCAGCCCGCGATCGAGCCCGGTCGAGGGCAGCTCGGCGTCGGCCGCGGGCTCGCGATCCTGCAGGGCCGCGAACAGCGCGGTGGTCGATACGCGTGCGCCCGCGAGCGCCGCCCGGACCCGCTCGCGCGTTCGCAAGACCTTCGGCCAGGGCGTGTCGAGCAGGTGGTTGCTCAGCCCGTAGAGGCCGGGAGGCAGCGGCCGCGACACCGGTTCCGGCCGGTTGGCGACATACTCCAGCGTCGCGCCGTCGAAGGCCAGCATGTTGAAACCCGAATAGTCCGCCGCCGAGCCGGTGAGCCACCGCGCGAAGGCCCGGGCGGATTCGTCGCGGGCCAGGAACGCGGGGATGAGCAGGCCTCGCGACGGGGCGCCCGGACGCAGCGAGCCCTCGCCACGAAAATTCGTCAGCACGGCGAGCCGGCCGCCGCGATGCAGGCCCAGCCACGTGCCGCCGGCCTCGAGGTCGCGCCCGGCGAGCAGGTCCGGGGCATCGGGCCACCAGTCGAGCGGCGCCGCCGGTCTCGCGTGGAATTCGTCGCGATGCCCGGCGAGCACCAGCCGGTAAGCCGGGTGGAAGTCGTAGGCGGCCACGAGCAGGCACATCAGCCGGCCCTTCGACTGCTGCGCCGCCGGCGAGAGGCGGCGACGAGGATCCAGGCCAGCGCGAGGACGGCGATGACCGGCGCCAGCAGGGCGAGTGCGGCGAGCAGCGCCGAGCCGGCCAGCTCGAGAGTCGAAACCAGCGGATTGGCCAGGCCGCCGGTCGCAGCCCCCGATTTCGCGCGCAGCAGGGTCGTGAAGGAATACGATGCGGCGGTCGCGCCGCCGCCGGCGACGATCGCGGCCAGCCAGCGCAGCCAGGGCGGCAGCTCGGCCATGACGCTCGCGGCGACCACGATTCCCGCGGCCAGGGCCAGCGGCGCCGCGACGATGTCCAGTGCATGGTCTAGGCCCGGAAAATAGTAGGCGCCGACTTCCAGCGCGGTGGCGACGGCCAGCGCCAGCAGCACGACCGGCTCCCCCAGCCAGCCGAATCCGCTGGCCGGCTCGATCACACCGAAATGGACGGCCAGCCCGGTGGCCAGCAACGGCACGAAGGCGCGGAAGCCCGCGGCGGCGGCCAGGGCGAGCCCGGTGGCGAACGAGAGCGCGAGGCTGGCTGGATCCACTGGCTCAACTCCGGCCGGCGCGGCGGCCGGCCATTCCCCGGGTCCGGCTCAAGGCCTGGAGGCCCGGCGCTGGGCGCCCGGTTCCTCGGCGAGCGGCCGGGCCGCGCCGGCGTCGTACCACTCCTCGATCAGGCGGTACGACACCGACTGTGGCGGCGGCAAGGACGGCGTGCCCTGGGAGATCTGTTCGCGGCTGAACCAGTCGGCATCCTCCAGTTCGTCGTCGCCCCGGATGATCGTGGTGCTTTCCGCCTCGGCGATGAAGCCGAGCATCAGCGAGGAGGGAAACGGCCAGGGTTGCGACGAGTGGTAGCTCGGGGTGCCGACGCGGATGCCGGTTTCCTCCAGCACCTCGCGGCGTACCGCGTCCTCCAGGCTCTCGCCAGGCTCGACGAATCCCGCGATCGTGGAATAGCGACCTTCCGGCCAGCTCGCCTGGCGCCCCAGCAGCGCGCGCGAACCGTCGGTGACCAGCACGATGACCGCCGGGTCGAGGCGCGGGAACACCGGGGACATGCAGTCTTCGGCCGTGCAGATCATGACGTGCCCGGCCTGTTCGGCGCGCATCGGGGCGCCGCAACGGCCGCAGAACCGGTGCCGGCGCCTCCAGGTG